>JBJFEF010000335.1:2582-4076 GCA_051890435.1 Muribaculaceae bacterium | reverse complement strand
CCTCTTACCTCTTACCTCTCACCTCTACAAAATGGACAGCAACAAGACAAAGAGTTTCGTACTACGCATCGAGGCCCGAACAATGGCAGCGGTTGAAGCGTGGGCTGCCGACGAGTTTCGCTCAACCAACGGCCAGCTCCAGTGGATTATCGCTGAGGCCCTGCGTCGCTCCGGCCGCCTAAAGTCGCCCCCTGCCCCAAAAGAGTAATACGGCATATGATTTCTGAAAATAAACAACCCCTGCTGCGCTGATGGCTGCGGCAGGGGTTGTTATTTATGGTTTCAGTGGGAGACACACCGGCACTGTGATGCTATCGCTCGCGGCGGGTGTTGCTGAAAAGCCACTTCATGAAGTTTGGCTCGTTGAATGCCGGATTCCAGCTACCGTGGTTGCAGCCGGGAAATTCCTTATATTCCACGCTGGCGCTGATTTCCTTCAGTCGCTTGTAGGCCTGGCGCGAAGCCTCCACAGGCACCACATTGTCGGCATCGCCATGGTAAATGCTGAATGCCACCGGGCGGCAATTTTTGAGTCGTTTGGGATTGACCGAGCCGCAGATAGGCACGGCGGCAGCCCAGATTCCGGGATAGCGCTCGGCAAGGTCATATACAGCCATTGCGCCCATCGAGAGCCCCACGATGTAGATGCGGTTCACGTCGATATTGCCCTCACCGATATATTTGTTCACCAGTCCGCGCACGAGTTTGATGTATTTCGTAGGTTCGTCGAGAATTGGCATAGCGTCGGGGTCGAACGATGCAGGACGCTCATTGTAAGCCCAATATCCGTCGGGCGGACACTGTGGAAATACCACCCAAGCAGGATATTTCTTGCGGTTGATGGGGTTGAGCCACATCTGTGCGCCGTGTGTGAGCTGCTTCTCGTTGTCGATGCCGCGCTCACCGGCTCCGTGCAGGAAAATGACGAGAGGGTAGTGGTTGGTCTCGGGGTGCTCGGGAGCGAGTTCGCGGTAGCGAAGGGTGTCGGTTCCGTTCACAAAGGTGCAGCGCTTAAATTCCTCTTGCGCCATAGCGCCGAGCGACATTGCAGCTGCGATAATCAGTAAAAACAATTTCTTCATAGCTGAGTTGTAGTTTATCGAAAAAAAGTTATATCAGTGCAAATAGGGCTTATAGTGCCAAAACACAAAGGCACAATGCCAAAATGCCGTCAAATATAAAGAAAAAATGGTGATAAGCGTTGAAAATCGTAGTTAAAAAATCAGAAAGGACAGGGCGCAACAATCTCCAGGCGCTCGCCGGTGACGGGATGAGTGATTTCGAGATACTCGGCGTGGAGATACATTCGCCCGGGTGCAGTGGCACCGTGTGTCGATGAGCCGGAAGGCTGAATGTGAGAGGCAGAATTGTTGTAGAGGCGGTCGCCGAGAATGGGAGTGCCGAGACCGAGCGGGTGGGCGCAGTGCACGCGCAGCTGGTGGGTGCGTCCGGTGAGCGGTGTGAGCACAAGGCGCGAAATTACCTCTCCGCTCT
>JBJFEF010000335.1:0-2482 GCA_051890435.1 Muribaculaceae bacterium | reverse complement strand
CCCACCACAAGTGCCACATAGCGCTTGTGGGTGCTGCGTTGCTCAAATTGCCGCTGAAGCTGGCGTTGCACATGAGGCGACTTGGCAAAAACCACTATCCCCGATGTATCCATATCGAGGCGGTGCACCACCAGGGCTTCACCGCCTATGTGCTCGCTCACAAGCTGTTGCAGCGATGTGGCATCGAGTTTCCCCGGCACGGTGCACATTCCGGCAGGCTTGTTCACGGCAATGAGGCAAGCGTCGTCGTAGAGTATTTCGAGAGGCTCTTGAAGGGAGAGCACGGGTTGGGCTTCCACATCAAGTCCTTGTAGCATGAATGAGAGAATGGGCAGGCACTTGTTGCGGCAAGCAGGATAGAAGTGCCCGTGGTGGCGCACCTCACCTTGTGGCGAAGCTCCATACCAAAATTCAGCCATCGCCACCGGCTCCAGCCCATTGGCAAAGGCATATTGCAGCAATTTTGGTGCCGCGCACTCCCCTGCTCCACCCGGAGGAAGTTGCCGGGATGTGGAGGCAAAAATCTCGGTGAGCGTCATGGTTTCGCCGCGGGCATTGAGCATCACAAAGTGGTCGAAGATGAGCCGTTGCAGCTGTGCCGAGCGGCTGCGGCGCTCCTCGCGCAGCGATGCAATCTCGCCCTCGATGGCAGCGAGAGAGGCTTCGGCGGCAGCGATAATGGCTTTGTGACGGTCTTTGATGCGCTTCAGCTCGGCTTTCATCCACTGGCTCTCGCGCGTGAGAGCGGCAAGGTCGGCATCGGGGCAGTTGCGGGCGGCATCACGTCGCAGCTTGGCTTGTGCCATGGCTTCGCGATGGGCGCAGATGGCTGCATCGGCATCGAGGCGGGCTTGCGCGAGCTGTTGCTTCAGCGAGGCAAACTGCCTGGAGCCTTCGATGGCGGCGATGCGGTGGTTGATGGCGGTGATTTGCTCCTCGCCGCGGCGAAAGAAGTCGCCGGGTTGCAGCATATCGAAGACGGGAGGCACAAAGCCCTCGTGGCAGTTGCTCCCGGCAAGATTGCCCGAGAATGCCGCCAGAAATCCCATCCCGGAGGCTTCGGAGGCTGATTGCCCTGAGGCAGCGCGTTGCCGCACCACCAGCACGCCAAGCATCTTGCCGCGGCTCAGCTCCTCGTGCCACTCGGGGTGGCTCGTGAGCATTGCCTCGGTGTGCCGCGCCGCTATCACCGCAAGAGGATGTGGCGAGTAGTGGAAGGGATTGGTGAAGTGTGCCGGGAGTGCTATTCCCGCCACCTCGTCGGGGTTGAAAAAGTGCAAAGTGTGGTGCATAATGCGTTGTGTGAAAATACTTGTTGTAGAGCCAAAAGATGCCAAAACGGAGCCATTCTCCATAGCCACCACGAAGTTATCACTATTCTGCGTGAAATGCAAGCGAAAAGCGTCGGTTTTTATCAACCGTTGGCAAATATGGGAAAATCGGCTGTAATTAATGTTTATTAACCTTTTTGGTTATATTTTTAGGAATTTATGTGTTACATTTGTCGGTTGAAAAGGGCTGATAACCCTATGCTTAAGAAACCGCTTTAGCACAATTATCAAATTAACTAAGGAAAAATTTAATCATAAACTCAATAAATTACTAATTCGTTATGAAGAAGCAGCTATTGCTAATTTTATTCTCGTTCCTTGCGGTGGCTGGTTATGCTCGTGTTATCACGGGTACCGTTATCTCTGAAAGCGACAATGAGCCCGTCATTGGAGCTACAGTGATGGTGAAAGGCACCCAGCGCGGCGTGGCTACCGACTTCGACGGTAAGTTTACCATCGATGTGAAGGACAGCGACGTACTGACCATTACGAATGTGGGTATGTTGCAACAAGACGTGAAAGTGGGCAAACAACAATCGCTCCGAATCATCATGAAAGAAAATGCCCAGTTGCTGGGCGAAGTGGTTGTGACTGCCATGGGACAGACTCAGGAGAAGAAGAAGCTGAACTTTGCGGTGCAGCAGCTCGACTCCAAGGAGATCAGTGCCGGAGTATCAAACAACCTCGCAAGCACCCTTCAAGGTAAGGTTTCGGGCTTGCAGATTCTCAGCACAGGTGGCTCACCTAATGCGTCGCAGACCATTCAGATTCGTGCCATCTCATCAATCAACACCTCGCAGAACAATGAGCCGCTCATCATTATCGATGGTGTGCCGGTGCGTGGCGGTGGCTCGTCGCTCACCGACATCAACCCCAACGATATCGAGTCGATGTCGGTGCTCAAGGGTGCAGCAGCATCAGCCCTCTACGGACAGGAGGCTGCCAACGGCGTAATCATGATTGTCACCAAGAGCGGAAAAGACGGTAAGCTCACCGTCACTGCCAATGCCACTCTCGAAATCTCAAATGCAGCCCGCGTGCCCGAGGTGCAGAGCAGCTTTGCTCCCGGTAGCAAAGGCTTCTATGTGAAGAATGCCGGTAGCGGCGGCTGGGGTGCTCCTCTTGCAGCCGGACAGCAGACCTACGACAAC
>JBJFEF010000334.1:0-4090 GCA_051890435.1 Muribaculaceae bacterium | reverse complement strand
ACGACGCCGTTGACAAAATCCACGGTATCGGTATCGGTGCCCCAAATGCCAACTACTTCACCGGTCGCATCGAAGGTGGCGTAAACCTCCCATGGCCTTCTCCGATTCCACTCGCCGACCTCGTCAGCGCTAAGTTCGGAATCCCCGTTGCCATCACCAACGACGCCAACGCTGCCGCTATCGGCGAAATGACCTATGGTGTGGCTCGTGGATTGAAAGACTTCATAATGATCACTCTCGGAACAGGCGTTGGTAGCGGTATCGTTGTCAACGGTCAGATGGTTTACGGTCACGACGGTTTCGCAGGGGAGCTCGGACACGTTATCGTGAAGCGCACCAACGGCCGCATGTGCGGTTGCGGTCGCACCGGCTGCCTCGAAACCTACTGCTCGGCTACCGGCGTAGCTCGCACAGCCCGCGAATTCCTCGAAATTCGCAGCGAACCCTCTTTGCTCCGCAACATGCCTATCGACGAAATCACCTCTAAAGACGTGTACGACGCAGCAATCCAGGGCGACGCCCTCGCAAAAGAAATCTTCGAATACACCGGAAAGATTCTCGGTGAAGCTCTTGCCGACTTCGCAGTGTTCTCAAGCCCCGAAGCATTCGTGCTCTTCGGCGGTCTCACCAAGTCGGGCGACCTCATCATGAAGCCTGTGAAGGAAGCTCTCGACAAGAACATCCTCTCAATCTATCGTGGCAAAGTGCGCGTGCTCATCTCCGAGCTCAAGGAAAGCGACGCCGCAGTGCTTGGCGCCAGCGCCCTCGGCTGGGAAGTAAAACCATTGCCCGCTGCCCAGTAATTCACTTGCTGTAACGCTGTCAGGGAATCCCTCGGCAACACACGAAGAATAATAATCACAGGCTGCAAATCCCTCGCAGCCTGTGATTTTATCAGAATATGAACAACATTCAAAAGTTTGGCACTGTTTTTTTCAATAAATAGTATTAGGATTTTTTCATAGGATAGCCTAGGCTTTACAATGCGTGAAGTAGCCATAACAAAGTGGAACGAAAAAGAATATGAGATATACAATAGAAGAGATACGGCAGATGCCCGAAGGGCAGACTTTCGACTGCAAGAGCATTCACATCGAACCGAAGGCTCTCGCCAACACTATTGTCGCTATGGCAAATGCCGATGGCGGCATGATAGCCGTAGGTATATCCGACAAGACTCGTCGTATTGAGGGTGTTGACCAAGACAAGGCTCATTTGAACGAGATACTGCGCACTCCGTTTGATTTCTGTGTGCCCACCATTTCTGTTACAACAGAATTCATGCCTTGCCAAGACAGCGAGGGCAATGACAACCACATACTGATAATCCATGTCCCGGCCAGTCCTCGCCTCCATGCCAACCAAGCCGACGAGGTGTTTTGGCGAGTGGGCGACAAGTCTCGCAAACTGCCTTTTGAGGAACGTCTGCAACTGATGTATGACAAGGGTGAACGATACTATGAGGACAGCCCAGCCTACGATGCCACCATAGATGATATTGACATGGATGCCGTAAAAGCATACATGAAGCGCATTGGTTATGGCAAGTCTCCTATGGAATACCTGCAAGAGAACAAAGGATTCCTGACCTACAAGGGCGATGTGCCACAAGTCAGTACTGCCTGCATCTTGCTCTTCGGCAAGCGTCCGCAGAACTTCTTCCCCCGTGCCCGTGTCCGTTTCATCAAGTACTATGGCACAGAAGAGAAGGTAGGCAGGGAGATGAACGTCATCAAGGATGTCACTTTTGAGGGGCGTATTCTCGACCAAATACAGAAGACTATCGACTACCTCGAAACCCAAGTGAAAGAACATTCCTATCTGGGCGAGGACGGACTCTTCAAGACCGACCGAGAATATCCCAAGTTCGTGATACAAGAGATGACGGTGAATTCAGTTTGTCACCGCGACTACAGCATCAAGGGTACTGAAATACAGATAAAGATGTTCGACGACCGCATTGTGTTTGAGACACCCGGTAAATTGCCCGGTATCGTCCGTACTGATAACATACGTCACACCCACTTCTCACGCAATCCAAAAATAGCTGAGTATCTTAAAGCATACGATTACGTGAAGGAATTTGGGGAAGGAGTTGACCGCATGTGCCGTGAACTTTCTGCTGTAGGTACCAAGGAACCTCAATATCACCTAGTTGCCTTCATCATGAAAGCCACAGTGTGGGCTAATGTATTGGAAGAAGGGCAAGAAAATTTTCCATACGGCCAAATAGAAGGTGAAACTACCCAGAAAAACTACCCAGAAAAACTACCCAGAAAAACTACCCAGAAAATTAGTGACATACAGGTCAGAATTGTAGATTTCCTGCGTAACAACCCAAAGGCAAGCCGAGGTTCAATTGCCGATTACATAAATGTCATTACTGAAGATGGCATAAAATATCATCTTAAAGCACTTCAGGACAAGGGGATCATAAAACGCATTGGTCCGGATAAGGGAGGATACTGGAAAGTGCTCTTAGATGAAACAAAAGGCTAAAAAAGACATTTCTATGGCAAAATTATGTTGTAGAACATAAAAATCGGGGGATTTTGGGGATTTTTCGGGAAAAATGCGTAACTTTGCAGCCCAAAACTGATGGAGCCTACCCTCTTAGCGGACTGATAAGGGCTCTCGCGGCGACGCGGTGGCTCAAGGATTCCATCAGCTGCAATCAATGCGCAGGGATTCATGAATTGCTCCTGCTCATTGCCTACAATTATTGATAACAATAACGTTTAAGCTGTATTTGATTATGTCTTACAACTTACTGAAAGGAAAGCGTGGCATCATCTTCGGTGCCCTCAACGACAAGAGTATCGCCTGGAAAGTGGCTGAGAGAGCCGTAGAAGAAGGCGCAACTATCACCCTGAGCAACGCTCCCGTAGCCGTGCGAATGGGCGACATCGAAATCCTTGGCCGCAAGCTCAATGCCGAGGTTATCCCCGCCGACGCCACAAGCTACGAAGAGCTCGAGAACGTATTCCGCCGCTCGGTTGAAGTTCTCGGCGGACAAATCGACTTCGTGCTCCACTCTATCGGAATGTCGCCAAACGTACGCAAAAAACGCACCTACGACGACATCGACTACGACATGATGGCTAAGACCTACGACATCTCGGCAGTTTCGTTCCACAAGATGCTCCAGGCTGCCAAAAAGAACAACGCCATTGCCGACGGCGGTAGCGTGGTAGCCCTCTCCTACATCGCAGCACAGCGCACCCTCTTCGGCTACAACGACATGGCCGACGCCAAAGCTCTGCTCGAGTCAATCGCTCGCAGCTTCGGCTACATCTATGGCCGCGAGCACAGCGTGCGTGTGAACACCATCTCGCAGTCGCCCACTATGACAACTGCCGGTAGCGGCATCAAGGGAATGACTTCGCTCTTCGACTTCGCCAACCGTATGTCGCCTCTTGGCAACGCCACAGCCGAAGACTGCGCCGACTACTGCATAGTGATGTTCAGCGACCTTACCCGCAAGGTGACAATGCAAAACATCTTCCACGACGGTGGATTCTCAAGCATGGGTATGAGCTACCGTGCTATGGACCAGTATCAGAAGAGCCTCAACGAGGACGAATTCCTCAACCCCGACGGTACAGTGAAATACGGCTAATAAAAGCACCACACACTTCCACATACACACATAGAAAATGCCCTCCGCAATCACACGATTACGAAGGGCATTTCTTATTCACTTAATTGCTGCCCAACAAGCTGCACATGCAAGCCACGCACACGCCCGGGGCATTCAGAGCTTCATCCCATTAGAGAGCAAAAGCAAACTCCAAGATGGCAAACACCACCACAAGCGACAGCGCAATCAGCACACTGCTTGCAGCAAACTTATTATTCATCAAGTAGAGAGCCAATTCGTGACGCGGAAGGCGCTCAGGCTTCACATCGGCACACTGAGCCTCAAGCTCCTCGGCCTGGCGAGCCATCTCGGCAAGCTCCTTTTCATTAATGTCGGTCTTCATATCAATAGTTAAAGTTATGGTTACAAAAAAATGAGTATTCACAATTCCGCTACAAAGTTACAACAAATGAGAGCAGAAACAAAAAGAAAAACGAAGTTTTTCATTTT
>JBJFEF010000333.1:0-4103 GCA_051890435.1 Muribaculaceae bacterium | reverse complement strand
CGCTTGTGGGTGATTCGCTCTACATAGTGAGCAATGCGTGGAGCAATGTGACGCAGTCGGCAGAGCCGTCGTACAGCATAGTGGATGTGGTGCGCAAAGAGGTGGTGTGTGATAATTTCATCACCGATGGCACCGATGCGGTGATTCGCAAGCCTTATGGCATAGCCGTGAATCCGCTCACGCACGACATCTACGTGAGTGATGGGCGCAATTATGTGAACCCCGGCTACCTCTACTGCTTCGGCAGCGATGGCGTTCAGAAGTGGAATGTGCGCACCGGTGATATTCCGGCGCATATTGCTTTCTATGAGAGGTGAGAGTGGGAGAATCTTGTCGGAAGGAGGGTACATGGGGCTTCCCGGGACGTTATTGGATTTGAGTAATAATGATATTTTTTGAGATATTATGAAGAAATTGATTTTTGGAACTTTGTTTGCTATGGCAATGATGCCGGCATTTGCTGCGTCGCCATATTTGAGCCGTGTGCTTGAATATTGCCCGGCACCCGGACAATTCATCAATGAATTGCCTGAATATGAACAAGGTGACACGCGCGAAACGATGCTCGCAAAGGTGGCTGAGAACCTTTGCGGTGAGGAACGTCCGGGCATGATTTCGCTCGGTGGCTTTGGCGGCTATGTGATAGTGGGATTTGACCATCCGGTGGTGAATGTGGCAGGAGAATACGACTTCAAGCTCTTCGGCAATGCCTTTGCTGCCGAGAGTGCAGCTGCAGGAGGCAGCTGTGAGCCGGGAGCAGTGATGGTGTCGGTAGATGCCAATGGCAACGGACTGCCCGACGATGAGTGGTGGGAGCTTGCCGGAAGCGAATATGCCAAGCCTACCACAAAGCATGGCTATGAAATCACTTATTACCGCCCGGCAGATGAGCACGTTGCCGACCCTGACCCGACGAACTCGGCTATCACCGACCGCAAATATGTGCGCTGGACCACCAATGATGCCGATGAGGCTGAGGGCTACATACAGAAGGTAACCTTCCACACACAGCCATATTTCCCGCAATGGATTGATGCCGATGAGCTTACTTTCAGTGGCACGCGCATTCCCAATAATGCCGAACTTCGCAATGGCACCTATTTCCTTTCGTTTATGGACTATGGATATGTGGATAACCGCCCAAACAATTCCGACCCCGGTTTCAATATCGACTGGGCTGTGGATGCCGAGGGCAATCATGTGCAGCTTTCGCACATCGATTTCATTAAGGTTTATACGGCTGTAAATCAGCAATGTGGCTGGATAGGAGAGACCTCGACCGAGCTTAGTGGAGGTCTTGACCTACATCCCGATGCGGCTGTTGAAGCCGTAACAAGTGATGACAATGCCTTGCGCGTGAAGGTGAGGGGCGATGAGGCTGAGATAATAGCTGCGAGTGATTGTGAGGCAGCGATTTATTCGGCATCGGGTGTGATGATGCAGCGCCTGAAACTCAATGCCGGCACCAATAGTGTGGCATTGACAAAAATGCCAAGTGGAGTCTATGTTTTGAAGACATCGCACTTGGCAGTGAAATTTTTGAAATAGCTCGCGGGCTACATAATGGCTTAGGAATGCCTAATGGCGTCGGTTTTTTTCTCGATGATGCCGTTAGGCATTGCTTTTATGCGTAAATTATGGGCATTACACCAAGCGGCCAATCCACTCGTCGCGGTCGCCCGGAAGAAGGTCGATAACAGGCACTTCAATCATGGTGTAGGCACCTGGAGTGAGACGCATTGTGGCACGAGCCACACCCACAAGGATTTGCGCCGTGAGAGCGGGATTGTTGATGCTCATAGTGAACTCGAAGCGCTGGTTTTGAGTAAGACCCGATACGCCTTTTCGCACCATGTGTACGCCATGCCCCATATCGCGCACTTCATCAACGCTTGCCACCTGCATCACATGCGTTTCGTCGCTTGCAAAATAGGGATCGGTCTTGATGGCTTTAGTCACCTCGTCGAGGTTGGCACCATCTTCAAGCTCTACATATACCATGCGGCGGTGGATGCCTGTTCCGAGAGGAATGGTCATCGAAAGGGCATCTTTCACTCCAGCCTTAGAGCGCACTGCAACGCTATGACCCATGCTCATGCCGGGACCGAAATTGGTGTAGGTTACGCCCTTGGGAGCAGCAGCCTGCATGAGAGTGCGAACCACCGAGTCGCTGCCCGGATCCCAGCCGGCCGCAATCACAGCCTTAGTGCCGTGAGCCTTTGCAACGGCATCGAGCGACTTACGGAGAGCAGGAATCTGAGTGTGGATGTCGAAGCTGTCCACGGTGTTGATGCCCTTGGCGAGCAATTCCACAGCATGCTTCTCAACCTCGCGGGTAGGGGTGCTGAGAATGGCAACGTCCACCTTGTCCAGCTCGTCGATATTTGTTACAACCTTGTATTTTGCAATTTCCTCAGGAATATTGGTTATGCTGCGTCGCACAATACCCGCAATCTCAAAGTCGGGGGCGACTGAAAGTGCTTCGACCACAAATCGGCCGATATTTCCGTAGCCTACTACGGCAACTCTTGTTTTGCTCATAAAATCAGTAATTTTGTTTCTTTGTTGGAATTTTGGCACAAAGATAGCAAAAATGCAGGAAATTTGCAATAACAATCAATCGTTTGCTGTCGTTGTGGATTATGTGTTTAGCACTTCGACTGTTCTGTTATAATGAAATGGCGTTAGATAAAGGACAATGCAAGTATCAAGAAGAAGCCTCATAGCAACAGCGTTTTATCATAAACTTCCACTAAACCTCTAAGCATCCACATGGCTTTGCCCGTGTTGTTCATAGGCTTGCCATGCTTCTTTTCATATTCGGCAATTCTTCTTTCGGCATCTTCTATTACCTCAATCTTTTGCCCTAATTGCAAAGCTCTTTCTCTTGTACACATAATCAAACAATATATGAATTACCGTGAGAATATACAACTTTTCCCTTAATTCTCCAAGCTATCCCCAAAATTTCACACCAATCATTCGCTATCAATCCAGCGTCGTACGGCTCTGTGCCCTGGAGATTAACACATAATAATGATAGATGGAGAATTGCATGCCCAATCATTTCATGGCGAAATATTCTGTTTTTAGCCAATAGGCAAAGATGGGGTCTTGGAAGTAGATTTTTCCGGCAATGTTGTCGAGAATATCGTTCTTGATGAGTGCCGCCTTTGAACGAGCAACTGATGTGGCTGAAGTGATATGGTAACGCCCCATCACATCGGTGGAACTTATAGCTGTCTCTCCGGCAACCAGAGCTTTGAGATAGTGAAGCTGTTGTGTAGTCAGCGACTCAGTAATGGTTACAAACAATAGGCTTAATTGCTCCACAAGCGCTTTATGTGCTGCGGCAACAATGTCGGTGGAGCAGATATCACGTGTCCTCAGCCACGATTGCTGGGCGAGCTGCTGCGCATAATATGGGTGATTATCCACGAGCTGTGCAATCAGGTGGCACGCCTCGTCGTCGATGCCCTTTCCTGTTTCTTCAAATCGGTTCTTGAAGAAATCCACCAGATAAGGGGTAGAAATCTTATTCAGGAACATTATGTTACCGAATTTGTAGAATGGCTTTGACGAATTTGTGAAGACTTCGAGCATCATGTGACGCTTGCTGCCATAGAGGCAATATCCCACGAGCTGATGCTTTTGCCAGTGCGAACGTAGCCTTTTCTGGAAGAAATCGGGGTCGGCAAACTCGGCGATATTCTGAAACTCGTCGATGCAAATCATTATCTTCAAGCCTTTTTTGCTTGCAATTTTTTCGGCAAGGTCGAGCACTTCATCGGGATTTCGCCGAACATCCTCCCAATCAAAGTCGATTGATATTTCATTAGAAGGATCGGTTCCGATTGAAATTTTAGGCACGAGATGAGAAAAGAAGCTTTTAGCGTTTTCGACAGCCTCGTCCCATCGTGAAGAAGTTGCTGAGATTACTTCCTGTGCAAGAAGTGAATAGAAATGTTCCTCACTGCGCACGTTGAAAAGGTCGATATGGCAAATACGCAGCTTGCTATCGCGTTCCATTGCCAATTCTGCGGCCTTATTGACAAGGGAACTCTTTCCCCAGCGTCGTGGAGAAATGATTATTGTATTGATTA
>JBJFEF010000332.1:0-4104 GCA_051890435.1 Muribaculaceae bacterium | reverse complement strand
GTGGGTAATATTAATTTTTTTAATTCAATGAAAATTAGTAAATTTGTGCATCGGAAAAGAATTGGATTATCGGCCGATAGTTTTTTTTCCGACAAAACTAAGAATTTTTATCGAAACAAACAAAATTATGGAACGATTATTCAAGATTCACAGCGTGTATCGAACAACGATCAAGGGCAAGAACATGGGTGACGCTGACCGCCCGAAGGTAGAAATCACACTCTGCTACCACGAGACTTACTTCTCGTCACAGTCGGGACCAGGCATCCGCCAGCAGTACATTCAGGTGGCGCTTCTCGACGAAGCAGCCAACAACTGGCAGCTCATGCCTGGCAACTGGATCATCGCGTCGGTCGGACTCAATGCCTATGAGTCGCGCACCGAACCAGGCCGCATCAACGAGGTGCATTATCTTGACCGATATGTAGTAGTAACCAATTGGGACTTACTGTGATGGCTGAACCTATGCTGATTGGCGACATCATTCGCCAGATGATTGACGAGACACCGCGCAAGTCACTGCTCACCGAACCGCGCATCAAGACGCTGGTCGATGACTATGGCGTGTCGGGACTCGGAGTGTATGTACTTTTACGAAATCTGATCGAGGTGCAGTCCAGTTCCGGGCTGCCACTCGGTCTGGTCATCAATTTTGGCTGCCGCTACGTCGGTCGCAACAAGCTCAACAGGATCATCCGCGACTATGACCTCTTCACCGAAGACGAGTTCGGATTCATGCATGTCTGCGACCTCGATCTCACGCACACGGAATGCGCACACGGAACGTGCACACGGAACACGCAGACGGAATGCGCACACGGGCGAAACACCCCACAGGATAATATTATTAAAAATAAAAATATTAATATAAATAAAACTACAGAGAGTGTGGGGGAAAGCCGAAGCCGCTTCGTCAAGCCTACCGTCGCAGAGGTGCAGGCCTACTGCAATGAACGCCGCAACGGCATCGATGCCTCGCACTTCTGTGACTACTACGAGTCGAAGGGCTGGATGGTGGGCAAGAACAGGATGAAGAACTGGCAAGCAGCCGTGCGCTCGTGGGAGCAGCTTGATAAGCGTGAAGCTCAGCGCAGGATGCCCTTTGCCGGACGGTCAGAGGCAGATCGCAGTGTGGTCAATCCTGACAATCCTCTTAGCGAGGCAGCTCCCAAGCCCACAGTCGTCAATATTCAGTCGGGCATTCAGTACTACAACGGCCGCCCTCTGCCACCCGATGCCCCTCCGCGTCCGTCGGATTCTGCCGAATGGGACGAGTCTTCGCAGTCGTGGCTGATTTTCTGAAAACATGTGATTTTCTGAAAACATGTGATTCTATGAACGAAAGAGATTTTGAATCTGTAGGCATTGACATTGGCAGGAACTACAGCGGCAGGATTCGCTTGGTCTGCCCATTCTGCAATGGCGAACGGCAGCACCACATGAACGAAAAGTGCCTGTCGGTCGATATTGACCATGGTCTCTATCATTGCTACCACTGCGGCAAGTCGGGCTATGTGCCGACCGCCGACGAGGTTGAGAAACGTGAGCAGCGGCAGAAGACACGCGAGGAGAAGCTCAAGATGCGTGCTCCGAAAGGCAGCTATCATCGCCCGAGCAAGTTCCCCGCCGAGTTCCTGATCAAGAACTGCGTCACGCAGGACAGTGCCAAGCCACTTATCGACTACCTCACCAACACGCGCAAGCTCGATATCGAAGTCATGCAGAAGTATCGCATCACCCTGCCTTATGGGAGCTTCGAAAAAGAAGTGCAGAACTGCAAAGACGTGAAAGATGTCAAGGACTGCAAGGCTGAAAAAGATTGCAAGATTGAAAAGAGTTGCAAGATTGAAAAGGGTTGCAAGATTGAAAAGGAGGAGAAGGAGTATGAGCAGATACGCTGCATCGGCTTCAACTACTTTGACCGCGGTGACTACATCAACGTCAAGTGCCGCACCCTCGACAAGCGCTTCAGCTTCCTCTACAAGGGCGAGCTCATACCGTGGAACATCGACTCGCTGATAGGCAAGCCCGTGTGCTACATCACCGAAGGCGAGATCGATGCCCTGACCCTGCTTCAGTGCGGCTACCTTGAGACCATCTCGGTGCCCAACGGCGCGCAGAAGAACCTCCATTACCTCGACCGCTTCGTCGAGACGCATTTCGAGGACAAGGTGCGCATCGTGCTGGCTCTGGACAACGACGAGAAGGGACTGATGCTGCGCGATGAGCTGATCCGGCGGCTCGATGCCGAGCGATGCCTGCTGGTCTATTGGCCTGAAGGCTGCAAGGATGCCAACGACGTATTAGTGAAGCATGGGGTCGAAAAGGTGCGCGAATGCGTCGAGGCGGCTCACGAGATTCCGCTTGTGGGCATACAGACTGCCAGCGACGTGGAGGACGAGCTGCTGTCGCTCTTCGAGAACGGCATGAAGCGCGGTGCTGCCATCGAGCTCCATGGCTTCGACGACCTGATGACCTTCGAGCCCGGCCGTTACATGGTGGTGAGCGGCCGTCCGGGCGATGGCAAATCGGAGTTCATCGACGAGCTCTGCCTGCGCCTCTGCCTGCTCCACGACTGGAAGATTGCCTATTTCTCACCCGAGAACGTCCCCATCGTCTATCACCTGCGCAAGCTCTGCGAGAAGCTCACCCGCTACTCCTTCCAGCCCTCGCGCTCCATGACTCGCCCGCTCTTCGATGCCTGCGTCACCTGGCTCAGCCACAACGTCTGCCACATCCTGCCTGGCTTTGGCGAGGACGGAATCGTGGAGGGTGTTAAGGTGTTAAGGTGTGAAGATGTGAAGGTGTGCAATGAGGGTGGGAGCGATGCCAACACGCTTGACAATATCCTTCAGATTGCTCACCGTGCCGTGGCCCGCCGAGGTGTTCGCATCCTGGTGATCGACCCTCTGAACCGAATCGATGCCGAATCGGAATACGCCCAGCACGAACTGGCATGGTATTCTCACGTCAACAACACCCTCTCGCGCTTTGCCCGCCGCCACAAGTGCCTCGTCATCCTGGTGGCCCATCCGCGCAAGGTGAACCGTGCGAACCTCGACGGCAAGAAGCGACGCGTGGAGATGAACGACATCAACGGCTCGGCTGACTTCGGCAACAAGGCCGACTACTGCATGATAGTGGACCGCGACGACGACCTGCAGCTCGTGACCGTCTATGTCGATAAGGTGAAGTTCAAGCACCTCGGCACGCGCGGCGAATGCTATCTGCACTACGACAAGGTGTCGGGTCGGTATGTGCCGTGTACGCTCAAGAAGGTCGATCAGATGACCGTGCATCCATCATGCACTAACGCAGTGATTGTTCAGAACAAGTCGGGCACGAAGTTCGAGAAAGCAGTTGACTGGCGCGACTTCCAGACTTGCTGGATCGACACCGAGGCGCAACCGATACTCTATGAGCACCTGCATCGATGGGACAAAGGTGTGAAGATGTGAAGGTGTGAAGATGTTCAATGTCTTCGGTAATGTCTTCCTCCCAAAAAAGTTGAATGGAATGTGTTGTCTCGTGTAGTGTCAAAGAACACCTTCACATCTTAACACCTTCACATCTTAACATCTTAACATCTCCACTCCCGTTATCTCCCATAATTATTAGTTAATGAATAAAGATAAATCCAATTTGCCTAAAGGCTTCATCCGCAAGTTTGAGCTTGCACTGAAGTACTTCCCCGACGCTCCCTCCAAGAAGGCTGCCACCGACAATCTCACCCGCGCCATCAACCGCTGCGAGCCTCTCCTGACTGCCCTGTCCCGTTCGCCCGGTGGCTACAGCACGCACGACAAGCAGTACTCGCCACATCAGGTCGCTCTGATTTACAGATACCTTGGCGAACCGTGATGGGAGGTTTTAAGGTTGTAAGGTTTTGAGGTTTTTAGGTTTTTAGGTTTTTAGGTTTTGAGGTTTTGAGGTTTTGAGGTAGCTCCACGCTGGCAATGAACCTCAAAACCTTATAACCTCAAAACCTTATAACCTAAAATGGCGTAGAATGGCTGAAAATCGTCGCAATGGCTCATGTGGGATGTTGTATCTTTGCACCGTGAATCAGTGGTCAGCACTCGTTCAGCGCTCGTTCAGCGCTCG
>JBJFEF010000331.1:0-4111 GCA_051890435.1 Muribaculaceae bacterium | reverse complement strand
TAGCGGGCTTGAAAGCCGGGATGTTGTGCTCAGGGATGATGATAGTAGTGCTCTTAGAAATGTTTCGAGCGGTCTTCTGTGAGCGAGTCTTGATGATGAAAGATCCAAAACCTCTAAGATAAACATTTTGTCCGTTGGCAAGTGAATCTTTCACTGCTTCCATAAACTTCTCAACAGTTTCGAGCACCGTAGCTTTGTCGATGCCGGTAGATTTAGAAATTTCGTTTACGATGTCTGCTTTAGTCATTGTATTCTTAATTTATATGTATTTGTAGTAATGTCACAAAATAAAAAACACAAAATGAAAAGGATTAATTTCGGTGAAAAAATAATTAACTATCACTTAATTCATTATGAAATTAACCCTACTCGGATTTTGCAAGTGCAAATATCGGAATTATTTTTGAAATAGTAGGCATAATCGGGTAACTTTTTGCTCGAAAAAATGAATTTGAGGTGATTTTGGATAAGATGAAGATAAAAAATGGATATAATAGTGGCGAAGAGAGCTGAAAATTGGTAAATTTGCAGAAAAAAGGGAAGAGAAATTAAGAAGATATGAAAGAAGGAAGAAAAAATAAGGTATCGATATTATTCATGGTGTTTGCGGTGATGTTTTGCACTTTTCTGATACTTGCAAATATCATGGAGGTGAAGGTGGTGAATTTGTGCGGATTTACGGCAACGGCAGGCTTGCTGGTGTTTCCGGTGTCGTACATAATAAATGATTGTGTGGTTGAGGTGTATGGCTTCAGCCGTGCAAGGCTTGTGGTGTGGCTGGGATTTGCCATGAATTTGCTTGTGGTGCTGTTTTTGCAGCTTGCAGTGGCATTGCCGAGCGATGGGAGCTTCGACGGTCAGGAGGCGGTGGTGAGGGTGTTTGGCAGCACGCCAAGGATTCTTGCCGGAAGTTTTGTGGCATTTATATGCGGGTCGCTTGTGAATGCTTATGTGATGAGCCGCATGAAGGTGATGACCAAGGGTAGAGGCTTCTCGCTGCGAGCTATTCTTTCCACGCTATTTGGTGAGAGTGTAGATTCGATGATATTTTTTCCGATAGCTTTCTATGGAGTACTGCCGCTATCAACGATTGTGACACTGATATGGACACAGGCTATGCTGAAGACGCTATATGAGGTGATGATATTGCCGGTGACTATTGCTGTGGTGAAGTGGGTGAAGAGGCATGAAAAAATCGATGTCTTTGATAGCAAAGACATCGATTATAGTTGGTGGAAAATCCTCAAACTTGATTAGAAGCCGAGGTCGTCGGCTTGATTGTCGCCTTCATCGGAAATTTCGGTGAGGCGCATTTCGCGATATTCGTTCCATTCGGGGTCTTTTTCGGCGTAGAGGGAAATTGGGAGGATCGGGAATGGTGCGAGAATTTCATTGAACTTGCGATTGAATATGTTGATGCTGCGAGTGTAGAACACCCAGTTTCGCTCGCCGTCGCCGGTGTAGATGCCGGTGAGGATAGCGACGGGGTCTTTCTTGAACTCGTCAGCAAGTGCTTCGTGCACCTGCTCCATGAGAGTGGAAGTGGCATCGTCGGGCATACCTTTCGATGCCGGGGTGTAACGCCAGGTGACTTCGATGCGGTCGCAGAAGATTCCGGAACTGATGATGTCGTCGGGGACTTTGCGGCCGGTGACAAGAATCAGTGCACCATTGTCGCTCTCAGCGGGAGCGGTCCACCACTCATCGGGGATTTTGATTTTAGCCATAATGAAGATTGGATTACTTGATAATCATGCGAGTGGAATAATTAACGCCTTTACCGGTGATTTGCACGAGGTAGATGCCCGGGAGAAGCTGGCCTTGCAGATCGACATCGACAGCATCGGTGGCTGCATCGAGAGGCATGGAGTGAACGAGAGCACCTGCTGTGCTGAAGACGTTGAGCGATGCGCCCTTATATTCGCCCTGAGTGAACACTTTGAATTGACCGCCATTGGGGTTGGGATAGACGAGAACTTGGTTCTGCATCACATTGACTTCGTTGACGCCCGCTGTGAGGATTTTCTGCAGACCGGCATTTGCATCGATTTTGCCTGCACCCCAAGAACAATCGGTGGCACTGCTCACATAGCTATCGACGATTGCGGTTTCGTTGATGATGTCGCGCACTTCGGAGCTTGTGAGAGAAGGATTTGCTTGCAGCCATGTGGCAATGATGCCTGTGACGGCAGGAGTAGCCATTGATGTGCCGCTCATTTGTCCCCAGTAGTAGTTTTTGCCGTTTACGGTCTGTTTATCGACGTAGTATGTCTTGTCGGTGTTATATTCCTTGTTGTAGGTGTTGTATGCCGAGAAAACGGTCAAGCCGGGAGCACAAATATCGGGATAGGAATCGCCAAGGAAGCCTTCGCCCCAGCTTGAGAAAGATGTGCGGTCGCCCACTGCTCCATATTCGGAGTAGGAGTATTCGCGGCCATTGAGGCTGGTGTATTTGTTGCGAGTGTTCCATGCGCCCACGCTTATAGAAGCATTTCCAACGCACATGGGGTTGAACGACTTGGAGTTGTCGCCGGGGGTGAAGATGTTGCTGCCATTTTGGCGGAACTCAGTGTAGGAGTCGGCACCCCAAGCGTGGATTTCCATTCCGTTGGGTCCATAAAGACCCATACCGATGTAGTAGTTGCTCGAAACGCTTGTGCCATTGATAGTGATGCTTACTGTGCCATAACCATCGATTCTCGACATAGATACAACGATATCGGGATTGAAATATCCTACGGTGTAGTATTTCTTGAAATCGGTGTAGGCATCGGTGGTGGAGAGTCGCCAAGTTTTGCTGGACTGGTCGTCGGCGAGAGCGATACGCTCAGAGGTGAGCAAGATGGTGTTGGTGCTTCCGGTGCGCTTCACAACGTAGAATTCCACTTGAGGGACTTGCCCGAAGTAGTTCCACACTTCGACAGTGCTGTTCTCGTAGTATTCGCCACCATAGGAATAGTCGGCAATTACGGTCTTGACAGAGTCGGTGACTTCTTCGGAGCCTTCTTCGACCTGGAACTGCTTATGGAGATAGATTTGCAAATCGCCTTCGTTACCCGAAGCGATGCAGAAAATGACGCCTTCATCGGCAAGGGATTCGAGCATTCGGTTGAACTCCTCGTTGCCATCGTGAGGACCAGAGTTGTGACCAATACTCATATTGATAACACAAGGCTTGTTTTCGCTTTTAGCGTATTCGATGATATATTCGCAGGAGGTGAGGAGAGATGCGTCGCTGAAGTTGTTTTTCAATCCACAGAGCACGAGGTCGGCTTCGGGAGCCATACCATGGAAACCGTTTGCTGTGTAGCTGCCTGCTGCAGTAGCAGCAACGTGAGTGCCGTGGTCTTCTGAGGTGTTGTCGGTGGTGAGAGATGCAATTTGGCTCGGCGTGGAGATTTTCTTGGTGCCGTTGATGACACGCTTAACGCGGGAATTGCCCTCGGCATCCTTGAACGTGATGTGATTGTAGTCGATACCTGTGTCGATGATGCCTACTACCACGTCTTTACCTTTGATGGCGTTGCCGGCATTGTCGAGAGTGGCGTGAACTTGATCGACTAATGATTGCTCGCGAGTGAGATTGTTTTTCATCTTTAGGGGGCGCTCAATGGCAATTCTTTTCACTTCAGGCTCATTGGCGAGAGGGTTGATGTTGTCGATGGGAACACGAACCAGCACGATGTTGCTGTGGTGTGATACTACCTCGGCATCGAAGCTGTTGAAATCGGGGAGTTTGTTGCCTGTGATGGTGACGAAGGCCATAACTGTGGGCTTGCCATCGACATCGACAGTGCGGATAGATGTGTTGCGATTGTCGCGTGACTGCAATTGAGAGGAATTTGTGATTTTGTAATTCTCCAGATAATGGATGGAGTAGGGCGACAGTTTGATTTGAGAATTAGCTGAGATGCATACAACTGTGCAAAGAAATAAAGAAAGGAAATAACGCATAAAAGAAATTTGCTAAAAATGGTAAACCGCAATGTGCGGCATTGGTTGGATTGAAAGATCACAATGTTCACCTGAAAGGCGTGAGCTAAGCGATATTATAAAAAAGCCTACTATGGATTGTGAGTTACTCATAGTAGGCTTTTTATGTGTTAAAAAA
>JBJFEF010000330.1:0-15168 GCA_051890435.1 Muribaculaceae bacterium | reverse complement strand
GATACTCTGATTTGCAGATTGTAATCTCCGGGTCGTCAATACTCGACATCTACCGTGGTATGTCCGACTTGAGCCGACGCATACCGATGTATGAGATGCAAGGTCTATCGTTCAGAGAGTATCTTGCACTGTTTCACGGCATTAAAGCACCCGTTGCATCATTCGACGACATTATCAGCAATCGTGTGCCATTGCCCGTGGAGCATCCTCTTCCATTATTCCGCGACTATCTTCGCCGTGGATATTATCCATTTGGTCTTGATGAAGAATTCGACATAGAACTGATGCAGGTGATAAACCAAACGATGGAAACCGACATTCCTCAATTTCTTGCGCTTAATGCATCGATGGGGTACAAATTGAAAAATTTGCTTATGGTAGTGGCTCAAAGCTTGCCATTCAAGCCTGTAGTACAGCATATTGCCGACTCCACCGGGATTAGCCGCAATAACATTCCCGATTATTTCCTCAACATGGAACGTGCGGGAATGATTGCACAGCTACGCGACGACACTATCGGGCTGAGGGGACTGGGAAAGGTGGAAAAAATGTATCTCGACAATACAAATCTGGTTTATGCCCTCGCCCCAACCGATGCCAACGTTGGCAACGTTAGGGAAACATTCTTTATGAACCAGATGAGAGTGAATCATAAAGTATTAGCTTCGCGCATTTCCGATTTCACAATAGATAACCGCACTTTTGAGATTGGCGGCAAGAAGAAAGGCAACAAGCAGATAGCTGAGGCTGCTGAAGGATATGTGGTAAAGGACGATATTGAATATGGCTTCGGCAATGTCATTCCACTTTGGGCATTTGGAATGAATTACTGACGTTTGGCGCGTTTTTCGCAAATTTTTTGTAATTTTGTGGCCGATAATCATAGAGAGAACGCATAGATAATAAATTGCTTGATTTTTAATGCAATATGAGTTTTGTTGATATAATGATTCTGGTGTTGGTGGTGCTGGGCATCATCATTGGGTGGATGAAGGGCTTTGTGAGCCAAATCAGCTCTATTTGCGGCATTGTGCTCGGACTGGTTGCCTGCAACCTCTTTGGCGGCTGGGCTACCGACGTGCTGAAGCTCATTATCCCCGAATCGGTGAACTGGCCTGCCGCCGACGTCACCGTGAGTGCCACTGCACACATTGTGCTCTTTGTGGTGGTGTTTCTCAGTGTGCTGCTTGCCGGAACGCTGATTAAGTCGATAGTTTCCTCGCTGCACCTTGGCATAATCGACAAGGTGGGCGGAGCGGCTTTCTGCTCGTTCAAGTATTTGCTCTATCTGAGCATCGTGCTCAATTTGTGGTATCTCATAAGTCCGCACAGCGACACTTTCACCACTCCACACGCCATGAACAATAAGCCCTTTGAGGTGGTTATTGATATGGCTCCATTCACTCTCGGCGCCGAGAAGCTGCCAAGCCGGGAAATCAGCGGTGGCGACGGCTCGCTGATTGCGAAGCACAGCAAGAAAAAAACTTCTGAAATTTCAGTGAAATGAACAAAGACGACATCAAAAACAATAAGCCCGAAAAGGACAAGAACAACGCCAGCGATGACATCATCAGAGATGCCACCTCGGGCGACTATAAATATGGATTCGTAACCGACATCGACACCCACGTTATCCCCAAGGGGCTCAACGAGGATGTGGTGCGCTACATTTCGCAGGTGAAGGGAGAGCCTGAGTGGCTGCTTGACTTCCGCCTGAAGGCATATCGCCACTGGCTCACCATGAAGATGCCTCGATGGGCTCACCTCGACATTCCCGAAATCGACTTCCAGGCCATCAGCTACTATGCCGCCCCAAAGCAGAAGGAGGGACCGAAAAACCTCGACGAGGTAGATCCCGAGTTGCGCAAGACATTCGACAAGCTTGGCATATCGCTCGAGGAGCAGATGCGATTGAGCGGAATTGCCGTTGATGCAGTGATGGACAGCGTGAGCGTGAAGACCACCTACAAGGAGCGCCTTGCCGAACTCGGCGTGATTTTCTGCTCAATCAGCGAAGCCGTGCGCGACTACCCCGACCTGGTGCGCAAGTATCTTGGCTCGGTGGTGCCCTATCGCGACAATTTCTTTGCCGCACTCAACTCGGCAGTGTTCTCCGACGGCTCGTTTGTGTATATCCCCAAGGGCGTACGCTGCCCGATGGAGCTTTCCACCTACTTCCGCATCAATGCCGCCGAAACGGGGCAGTTTGAGCGCACACTTATCGTTGCCGACGATGATGCCTACGTTTCCTACCTTGAAGGCTGCACCGCCCCGATGCGCGACGAGAACCAGCTTCACGCCGCCATTGTGGAAATTGTGGTGGAAGACCGCGCCGAGGTGAAATACTCAACCGTGCAAAACTGGTATCCCGGCGACAAGGACGGCAAGGGCGGAATCTACAACTTCGTGACAAAGCGCGGACTGTGCCGCGGCGACTTCTCGAAGCTATCGTGGACGCAGGTGGAAACCGGCTCGGCTATCACTTGGAAATATCCAAGCTGCGTGCTCCAGGGCGACAACTCGGTGGGCGAATTTTATTCGGTAGCCCTCACCAACAATTACCAGCAAGCCGACACCGGCACCAAGATGATACACATAGGCCGCAACTCGCGCAGCACCATCGTGTCGAAGGGTATCTCGGCAGGCCATAGCCAGAACAGCTATCGTGGCGAGGTGAAGGTGGTGCCCAAGGCATCGAATTGCCGCAACTACACCCAGTGCGACAGCCTGCTGCTCAGCTCCACAAGCGGTGCACACACTTTCCCGCGCATCGACGTGCAAAACGAGACCTCGGTGGTGGAGCATGAGGCCACTACATCGAAAATCAACGAAGACCAGATATTCTATTGCAACCAGCGCGGCATTTCCACCGAAGACGCCATCGGGCTAATCGTGAATGGCTATGCCAAGGAAGTGATGGCAAAGCTGCCCATGGAGTTTGCCGTGGAGGCACAAAAGCTGCTCTCCATCTCGCTCGAAGGCGGCGTGGGCTAATAGCGGCGCATTGCAATGTGACATGGCTGATTATGAAATAAAAAATTACACTATATATGCTTGTAATCAAAGATTTACACGCCTCGATTGAAGGCAAAGAGATATTAAAGGGGGTGAACCTCACGGTGCGCCCCGGTGAGGTGCACGCCATCATGGGCCCCAACGGGTCGGGCAAGAGCACACTCTCGTCGGTGCTCACCGGCAACCCTGCCTACACGGTGACAGGCGGCAGCGTGGAATTCTATGGCAAAGACCTGCTCTCGCTTCCTCCCGAAAACCGCTCTCACGAGGGCTTGTTTCTCAGTTTTCAGTATCCGGTGGAAATTCCGGGCGTGAGCATGGTGAATTTCATGCGTGCCGCGCTCAATGCCAAGCGCAAATACTTCGGTCAAGAGCCGCTGAGTGCCAGCGAGTTCCTAAAGTTGATGCGCGAAAAACGCGCCATTGTGGAGCTCGACAACAAGCTTGCTTCGCGCTCGGTCAATGAAGGCTTCTCGGGCGGCGAGAAAAAGCGCAACGAGATTTTCCAGATGGCTATGCTTGAGCCGCGCCTCTCGATTCTCGACGAGACCGACAGCGGACTCGACATCGACGCCCTGCGCATAGTGGCAGGTGGCGTCAATAAGCTGAAAACCGACAACAACGCCACTATCGTTATCACTCACTATCAGCGACTTCTCGACTACATCAAGCCCGACTTCGTGCATGTGCTCTACAAGGGACGCATTGTGAAGACCGGTGGTCCCGAACTTGCCCTTGAACTGGAGGAGAAAGGCTACGACTGGATTAAGCGCAAGTGGGATTAGAGGTGAGAGGTGAGAGGTAAGAGGTAAGAGAGGCTTTGGGGCTTCTTCTGCGACTTCCTTTTTACCGACTTGATAACGCTTCAAAATTCAATTTTTTTGAAATTATGTCATCAATAAAACAATATACCGACATTTTCCACGCCTACGGCGATGCCATCGATGCCCACTCGGCACCGGTGCTCAACGCTGTGCGCCCCGATGCCCTGAAGGCTCTCGAAAATGCCAGGATGCCCCGCAAAGGCGATGAGGA
This sequence comes from Muribaculaceae bacterium, assembly GCA_051890435.1. Classification (GTDB taxonomy): domain Bacteria; phylum Bacteroidota; class Bacteroidia; order Bacteroidales; family Muribaculaceae; genus CALZFJ01. The sequence goes on along the minus strand of JBJFEF010000330.1, from coordinate 11,118 downwards.
CTTTGAGGCTACCGACCTCAACGAGCTGTTTGCCCCCGACTATGGAGTGAACATCAATCGTGTGAACCTCACCGCCGACCCGTCGGAGGCGTTCCGCTGCGATGTGCCAAACATGAGCACTTCGCCCTACTATTTTTTCAACGATGTATATCACCACGACACCGACACCCTCGCTTCGCGCGGTAATGGTGTGATAGTGTCGTCGCTTCGGAAGGCTGCCGAGGAGCATCCCGACCTTGTGACTCGCCACTACGCGAAAATAGCTCCTCTCAGCAACCCGCAAGTGGCTCTCAACACGCTGCTGGCACAAGACGGCATCTTCGTGTATGTGCCACGCAATGTGGTGCTTGAGCGCACCCTTCAGCTCGTGAACATCATGAATGTGGCTCAGCCCGTGATGGCTGTGCGACGCATTCTGGTGGTGCTCGAAGACGGTGCACAGGCGCGAATGCTCGTGTGCGACCACACCCAGAGCCGCGACGTGCAGTGTCTCAGCAATCAGGTGATTGAAATCAGTCTTGGCGAGGGTGCCACCTTCGACTTCTACGACCTCGAAGCCACCGCAGCCACATCGCGCCGTGCCTCCACGCTGTGGGCACGCCAAGCCGCAGGCTCCAATCTGCTCATCGACGGCATCACGCTTGCCAACGGCATCACCCGCAACGGCTACCACATCGACGTGGATGGCGAGCACGCCGAAACATCGCTCCTGGGCATGGCTATCGCAAGCGGCGAGCAGCATGTGGACAATCACACCTTCATAGGTCACAACGTGGGCTATTGCCACAGCAATGAGCTATTCAAATATGTGCTCGACGACCACGCCACAGGCGCCTTTGCCGGAAAAATCCTCGTTGCCGGAAATGCACCCAAGGTGGAAGCCTACCAGAGCAACCGCAATGTGTGCGCCTCGGCGACTGCAAAGATGTTCACCAAGCCGCAACTCGAGATTTACACCGACGATGTGAAGTGCAGCCACGGCGCTACCGTGGGACAGCTCGACCAGGATGCCCTGTTCTATATGCGCACACGCGGAATCCCCGAGCACGATGCCCGCACGCTGCTCATGCAGGCTTTCATGAGCGACGTGATCGACGGCGTGCGCATCGAGGCACTCAAAGACCGTCTGCACCACCTTGTGGAAAAACGCTTTGCAGGTGCTCTCGCCGATTGTGGCGATTGTGGCGGTGCGTGCCTGAAAAACAAGAAATAAAAAGAAAACACCTACACTAAGTAATGAGCTTGGATATAAGCAAGATACGCGAGGATTTCCCTATCCTCAACCGCACCATCGAGGGCAAGCCGCTGTTGTATCTCGATAGTGCCGCCACGTCGCAAACTCCGCGCTGCGTGGTGGATAGCATTGTGGATATGTACTACAACCACAAAGCCAATGTGCACCGCGGCGTGCACACCCTCTCGCAAGAGGCAACCGACCGCGTGGAGATTGCCCGCGAAAAGGCACGCAGCTTTGTGAATGCAGCTTCCACTCAGGAGATTATCTTCACCCGCGGCACCACCGAGGCAATCAACCTGGTGGCATCAACGCTGAGCGACACCCTGTGCCACGGCGATGAGATAGTGGTGACGGCAATGGAGCATCATGCCAACATTGTGCCCTGGCAGCTCATTCAGCGCAACAAGCGCATCAATCTGCGCGTGGTGCCCATGAACAGCCGCGGCGAGGTGCAGATGGAGGCTTTTGAGAACCTGCTGTCGGAGAACACCCGCTTCGTGTCGGTGTGCCATGTGTCGAATGTGCTCGGCACCATCAACCCCGTGAAGGAGATGATAGCCATAGCCCACAGCCACGGCATTCCGGTGCTGGTGGATGGAGCTCAGGCTGCTCCTCACGTGAAAATCGATGTGCGCGACCTTGATGCCGACTTCTATGTACTGTCGTCGCACAAAATGTACGGGCCCACCGGTGTGGGAGTGCTCTATGGCAAGAAATCGCTGCTTGAGCGCATGAATCCCTACCAAGGCGGAGGCGAGATGATAGGCCATGTGTCGTGGGAAAATACCACCTACGCCGAGTTGCCATTCAAGTTTGAGGCAGGTACGCCCGACTATGTCGATATTGCCGCCTTTGGCACCGCCATCGACTATGTGCAAAGCCTCGGGCTCGACAACATCGCCGCTCACGAGCACAAATTGCTCACCGCAGCCACCGAGGGGCTGATGCAGATTCCGGGAATGTGCATCTACGGCACCGCCGAGCAGAAAAGCGGCGTGATATCGTTCCTCGTCGATGGCATCCACCACTACGATATGGGCATGCTGCTCGACAAGCTGGGCATTGCCGTGCGCACCGGACATCACTGCGCACAGCCGCTGATGACCACACTGGGCATAGAGGGCACGGTGAGAGCATCGTTTGGAGTGTATAACACCCTTGACGAGGTGGAAGCCTTTGTGGCAGGCGTGGCACGGGTGGCAAAGATGTTCCACCACTGATTCACGGCACGCACACAAGTGAGCAACTCACTGAAGCCCTTCACCAGGCTCACAAGAGGCGCAAAGCACTCATAACAACATATAGAAACCCCTAATACAAAGCAGTGTTGATTAAGGATAATTAACACTGCTTATTTTGTACCAAAGTGCATTATAGTTAATTTTGTTTTCTAATTGGAGCGTTTGGATAAAAATTGCTAATTATTGCTACTTACAATCACCGGAGAGTAAAAATTTATAACTAACATATATTATCAATAACTACGTGAAAATGAAACACTTTTTAGCTATTGTGTGCTTAGTGTTGGCTACCTCAATGTTTGCCCAAGAAACAACTGAGGCTGGCTACAGCAATATTCTTGTGCGAAAGAAAGACCCCATCTCAGAGATGTGGGGATATGTGAATCTTGAAGGAGTGCCCGTTATCAATTCACTCTACGACTGGATTGGAAGCTTCGAGGAAGACCTCGCGCCCATCACCACCCAAGGCAAGTGGGGATTTGTGAACCGCGAAGGCGTGGAAGTGGTTCCGTGCCGCTACGACCAGGTGCACTACTTCAGCGAAGGCCTCGCACTGGTTTCCTACAACAACAAAATGGGATTTATCGACAAAAACGGAAACGAAGTGATTCCGCTAATCTACAACTATACGCCCGACGCATTCGGTGCCAAAGGACAGAACGACCCGCTGAGCTACTACTCGGCTAAAGGAACGGCAATGTGCACCCGCGACCGCTTCGGCGTGGAAATGCTCACCGACCCGGCTCCAATGTGGGAGGTGGGACACGCTCTCGTGGCTTGGCAATTCCGCGAAGAACGCTGCCGCATAAAGAAGAACGGCAAATTCGGCTACATCAACAAGGCGGGTACTGTGGTAATCGACTTCAAATATAAGGATGCCGGAAACTTCAGCGACGGCGTCGCTCCCGTGAAAATGGGCACCAAGTGGGGCTACATCGACACTGAGGGCAACCAGGTGATGCCTTTCGTCTTCGACGATGCATGGGACTTCACCGAGGGTCTTGCCGTGGTGCGCAAAGGCGACCGCTTCGGCTACATCAACAAGAAAGGCGAATTGAAAATCGCTTTTGCCTATGAAGATGCACGCTCATTCAGCGACGGAATGGCAAAAATCCTCAAGAAAGGCAAGTGGGGATTCATCAACGCCTCAGGACAGGGCGTAATTCCTGCCGACTACGACTATGCCACCCAGTTCTCGCAAGGCATTGCCGAGGTGCAGCAGAATGGCAAATACTTCTGCATCAACAAAAAAGGACAGAAATTCGACGACGCCATCAAGCCCACCGTACTCACCGACCACTTCATCACTCGCCGCAGCGGTAAGTTGGGAATGGTGAACAAGAAGGGCGAAGTGATGGTGCCATTTGAATACACCACCTTCGACGACACTTATCTCGCCGCTACCGAGGCTATCCTCGACCGACAGCTTGCAGCCCTCAAGGCTGAGCAAGAAGGTGCCGTGAAGGCTGCCAACCAGCCCGCCGAGGCTCCCGTGGCTCAAAACCCCGAAGAGACTATCGAGGCAAAAATCGTGTCGGACGTGGATATCAACATCCCCAAGGGCGACATTGTGAACTCAAACACCTTTGTGGTGATTATCGCCAATGAGCACTACACCAACGGCATCTCACCCGTGGATTATGCCATCAACGACGGCGAAACATTCAGCAAATATTGCGTGAACACCCTCGGAATCCCCGAGAAAAACATTCGCTTCGCGAAAGACGCCACACTCAACAACATCCGTGCCGAGCTGCGCCGCCTCAAAGGCATTGCTCTTGCCCACAAGGAGGAAGCAAAGGTGATCTTCTACTATGCCGGTCACGGTATGCCCGATGAGCACGACTTCAGCGCCTACTTGCTGCCCGTTGACGGTATTGCCAACGACACCGAGAGCGCATATAGCATCGACCGCCTCTATGAGCTGCTTGGAATGTTGCCCGTGTCGAGCGTGACAGTGTTTATGGACGCTTGCTTCAGCGGCTCGCAACGTGGCGAAGGAATGCTTGCCAACGCTCGCGGCACTGCCATCAAGCCCCGCAGCTCTGAGCCTACCGGAAAGGTGGTGGTGTTCTCGGCTTCGCAAGGCGACGAAACAGCCCAGCCCTATCGCGAGCAGGGTCACGGAATGTTCACCTACTTCTTGCTGAAGAAGCTCCAGGAGACCGAAGGAAATGTGACCATGAGCGAGCTTTCCAACTTTGTAATCGACAACGTGCGTAAAGAAACATCGGTGGAAGGCAAATTGCAGACACCGTGTGTGAATCCTTCAGCCGAAATCGCAGCCGACTGGGAGACTTGGCGACTGAAATAAGCCCTAACACTACATTGAATTATTAACTTAAAAATTTTATATCGATATGAAAAGAATCTTTTTATGTGCCTTTGCATTGGGCTGCTTCGCAGTGAGCAACGCACAAGACTTCAGAACCGACCAATTAGAGCAACAGGAGCCGGTCGATACCACTGCCACCGTAGTGGAACCGGTGAACCAGGTTCCCGAAAACACCTACTCTGAGCTCGACTCTCACCAGCAGGCTGTGAACGTGCTCCAGACCCAGCTCGACACTCGCAACCGCAAGGACAAATTAAACAGCATCTGGGAGAAGCGCAGCACATTCTTCAACATCGGTTACATTGAGGAGAAACTCAACAACCAAGATCAACCCGATTGGACCGAGATGAAATCGAAATATGGTGCATTTATCTCAATAGGCCACACCTACTACATTCCTCGCAATCCCATTTTCGGCTTGATTCGCTTCGGTATCGACGCCACTTGGTTCGACGTGAGCTACACCTTCTTCGATAAGGAGGAATGTACACAAGAGAAAGGTATCAAGGGTCAGCTCAAAGAATATATCGACTACAGCGGCAACAAGATCAGCCTCACCGACAAGTTCACTGAGCCAATCTACGAGTCGATGGAATTTGGCCACCATGTAGCAGTGGGTATGGGCGTAGGCCCGTCAATTACAATCAATCCCGTAGGTGCGTTGAAGATTGCAGGCTACTTCCATGTACTTCCTTCTTACCACGGCTTCTTGGTGAAAACCAACAAGCTTGAGTCGGTATGGGAAAGCAACGACGGTGTTTATAAGAAGCAGCAGGACAAGAACACCGAGGTGCTTCACGGCTTCGTGCTTCAGACCAAGTTTGGTGCTTCAATCGCCTTCAAGGCTATCTCTCTTGGCTTTGAGTCGCGCACCGGTAGCGGTGATATGCGCTATGAGGAGACCGACAAGATTGTGATGGGCACCGACGATAAGAGCGAAAAAATCAAGAACAAATTCAAGATGCAGAGCACTCGCTTCTTCCTTGGCTTCCGCTTCTAAAAGGGAAAGCAGCTTCCACATTACAAGCTGTAAAGCATAAAAATATGGCGCATTGGGAATCAACCCCGATGCGCCATATTTTTATTCATTTCTTCCTTAAATCAATGCCTCATTGAGCACAGCCGTTTTTAATATACGAGCTGGAAGTTATCAACCCAGAGTGTCATTCCCACCATTCCGGTGTAAGCCACACCGCAGCCCGACGAAGCCATCACCATCATGTGTGTGGGAGTGGCATTGGCATCGTCCCAGCCTTCTTCAATCACCGGCACAAGCTTGCCCTTGCTGTTGCGGGCATAGTAGCTGTTTTCCTTCGAGATAAGTCCCATATATGACTGATAGCCGGCGTGCTTGGTGATGTCGCCATACCACACGGGGATTTTATGGTCGTTTACCCAGCCCGAAGTGGTGCTGCCATAGCGTTCACGCCCTGTGCCCACGCGCTTTGCGTGAATGTTGCCCTTGGCATCTTCCCAGCGGCGTTGCAAAATGATGAACACCTCGGCATGGTCCTTTCCGGCGAGAGTCTTTTTGGAGCCGAAACCGCTTGAATAAATCACCTGTCCGTTGGCAGGCACGCTCACGCGGTAGTCGAATTGCAGATATTTGGGGCGCTTGTTGAAGGGCACACCCATCTCCATCTTTCCGTAGGGATTCTTGGTGCTTGAGATTGGCTCAAAAATCTGTCCCAGGAATATGCTGCCCGACACGAGCACGTCCATATTAATCATTCCAAGAGCCTTCACGTGCTCGAGCACTGTGGTGAGCTTGGCGCAATAGTCGCCTGTGCCGCGGGCATCGCGATACACGGCATTGCTACACTTCACCACGCCCATCACCTTGGCATACACATTCGAGGTAGCCCACGGCGAGCCGCCAAGGTTGGTATAAGCTTTTGCCCCCTCAATGGTCTGGTTGGGGCCGATTTCATAGAGTGTCTTGGTGTTACCGCCAAGCACCGACGACTCCTTGATGTGCCTTACGACCCATGAATTGAAGTCGCCATACTTGATTTTTTCGACTGCCGACGATGCTACACAGCAGGTCAGAATGGCAGCCATAAGCAAAAGATTCTTCTTTGTTATCATAGCCTAAACAATTATTCAGGCTGCAAAATTACAAAAAATCCGGCGATGAATAATGGTTAAAATCGCACTAAAGTATGGCAGTAACTACGAAATGAAACTGGTTATGGTCGCTTTTGTCGGCTAAATTGCTGAAATTGTGGCGCGAATAGTTGCCTTGCAGGCGCAAGTGCTTGTTGGGACGCCAATCAATTCCGGCAGTGTAGATGCGCTGTGTGACGTCGGTGGAAGTGTCGGAGGTGAAGGAGTCAAAGCGCACGAGTGGCGTGAGCTTGCAGGGCGTTTTCACGCCGAGTTGGGCATAATATCCGTCGCTCTTCACCCCGCCGGTGTTTCCGGCAATAAATTCGCCGCGGGCGAGCAGCAGGCGTCCGGCATATTCGAAGCCGGCAAACCAGCGGTTGCGTCGGGTGTATTCGGGTCCATATTCACCAATATATATTCCGCCAGCCACTTCAAGTCCTGCAACGGGAAATGCCGAGAGCTTGGCGGTGAAGTCCTTGCTCGAGTTGGTGTCGCGTGCGTTGCTTCCGTTGCCGTTAAACACGCCCAGTGTGCAACTGAGCACATCACGACCACTGTGCTGCCACAGCGCTCCGTTGAGGCTCACACCCACATCGCGTCCCGAGCCTCCGGTGATTCCACACACATCGTTGAAGCCCATGAGCCGCTGAATGACGAGCGGTGTAGCTACAAGCTCCTCGGTGAGCGGTCCACGTGCATTGCCTATGGTGAAAGGCACCTTGAATTGCCCGAAGGTGATTTTAAGCTGCTTCAGAGGCTTGTAGGTGATGCGCAAATCAAAGCATTTCACGCGATACACATCGAAGAGCACACGATAATCAAATTTGGAGCCGAGGCTGCCATCCACAATCATATAGGCACACTTCACATAGAAGTCGGAAATCACATCTTCCTCATAGTTGTAAGCCACCGAAGCATATCCGCCCACCTTGGGCATATAGGGCGAAAGTTTCTGTATTTTTGCCTGAAATTCTTCGATTCGGTCGAGCCGTGCCGCGATGGAATCGGTTGCCCCGGCAGGTTGCTCCATCTCCCCGGCATACACCGCCGGCGACATGCTCAGAGCCATTGCACACAACACCGCTGCCAGTGCACTGCGAAATGTTGATTTTTGGTTATTTAGCCACATATATATATTGTTACGTTTTGATGATTCTGCTATCGGAGTGCAAAATTAGTGAATTTTCTTCAACTATCGGCTATTTGCCGCCAACAATGTGATTTTGCAGCGCAATTATGCAAAAGCGATGCAGCATGACACAGAAAATGGCAAATTTTCATTCATTTTGCAAGGAAAAATATTGGAATTACAGAAATTTGTTGTATTTTTGCGGTCGCAAAATGAATTATTACAATAATTATGGCTCTTATTATCCCTAAAAAGTATAAGCAGAAATTGCTGCCTGAGACCACCGAGGTGGCTATCAAGGCCATCAAGGACACTTTTCAGGTGAAACTGGCGAAGGCGCTCAATCTGCGCCGCGTCACTGCCCCGCTCTTCGTGCTCTCGGGCACGGGTATCAACGACGACCTCAACGGCGTGGAGCACGCTGTGGCGTTCGACATTGCTTGCATGGACAACCGTCGCGCTGAGGTGGTGCACTCGCTCGCCAAGTGGAAGCGAATGAAACTCGGTGCCTATGACATTGCACCAAGCTACGGAATTTACACCGACATGAACGCAATACGCACCTTTGAAGACCTCGACAATCTTCACTCGCTCTACGTTGACCAGTGGGACTGGGAGCAGACTATCACTGCCGCCGACCGCACCCTCGACTACCTGAAGCTCACGGTGAACAAGATATACAGCGCTCTGCGCGAAACCGAGTGGATGATTTATGAGCGATTTCCGCACATCACACCGCGCCTGCCCGAGGCGGTGACCTTCATTCACGCCGAGCAGCTCTTGCAGGAATATCCTCACCTCAACGCCAAGGAGCGCGAGGCTAAGGCTGCAAAGAAGTATGGCGCCATATTCCTCATTGGCATTGGTGCCCCGCTGAGCAATGGCGAGCCGCACGATGGCCGTGCCCCCGACTACGACGACTGGATTACCACCAACAGCGACGGCTACCAAGGACTCAACGGCGACCTCATCTTGTGGGACTCGATTCTCGAATGTCCCTTCGAGCTGTCGTCGATGGGTATTCGCGTGAGCGAGGAGTCGCTGATGCGCCAGCTCGAATTGCGCGGCTGCACCGAGCGCACCAAGCTGTCGTTCCACAAGGCGCTGCTTGCCGGCGAGCTGCCCTACTCCATTGGCGGCGGTATCGGACAGAGCCGCCTGTGTATGTTCTTGCTTCAGAAAGCCCACATCGGCGAGGTGCAGGCAAGCATCTGGCCCGAGGAGCAAGTGGAAGAGTGCCGCCGCCATGGCATCCTGCTGATGTAGGATATCGAGAGGCACACACTTGCGCATCGCCTCACAGTAGTGTAGCATTTCACGACAATATTACAGTAGCGTAGCCCCCACGGCACGCTACTGTTTTTTTGCGCCACATGACAGCAATGGCAGAAAAAATGGGCGAGCCCTCATGAGTGAAGGCTCGCCCCAACTATGGAATGTTATGACAAACTATCGGAATTACATAACCACGCTTGAGATGTTGAACTTAGCAAACTCCATGTCGGTAGCAGCTTTCTGAGCCATCGAAGCGTCGAGCTTCACTGCCTGAGCAAGGTTGCTGAGTACCATCTGCTCATTGTTGGTGCGTGCACCAAGAACAGCGAGGAGGTAGTAAGTGGTAGCATCGGGGTTAGCAACTGCGCCAAGAGTGTTCTTAGCCTTGCTGTAGTCCTTAGTCATGATTTGAGCAAGGGCAGCGTTGTTGCTCTTAGAGTCGCCGAATGCCTTAACAGCGTTGTTGTAGTCGCCGAGCTTGAGGTAATATACGCCAAGAGCCTCGTTCAAGCCATCGGCACCGGCAGCAGCACCAAAGTTGTTGTTGGCGTTGCGGAGGTTGTTCTCCATAAGCTCGCAAAGACCGAGGTTCATCTTCACCTCATTGCTTGTAGGAGCAAGCTTCTGAGCCTTCTCAAAGTTGGCTTTTGCAGCGCTGTAGTCGCCCTGAGCAAACTGTACCATACCGAGGTTGTTATAGCCGCGATAGTCGTTGGCATCGCGCTTGATGCAAGCCTTGTAGATTTCGGCACGCTTAGCGTTGTCGTCGGTGAGAGTAGCAGTGTAAAGGAGCTCGTCAACTGAGAGTGAAGTGGGGTTGGCGTTGAAAGCAGCCATAAGCTCCTCATCGCTCTTGCCAATCACGTTGATTGAAGCGGTGAGACGTGAGCGACGGAGCTGCGGGAGGATCTCCTCAGCAAGCTGGTCGAATACAGCAGAGAGGTTGCGGATTTCGCGCTCGCGCTGCTCAGGATCCTTATACATTGAGAGAACGCTGAGGATGAGGTCCTTGTCCTGGATGTTGCTGTTGGCAACGAGTTCCTGGAAGCCTTCCCAGTCTTGCGGAGTGAAGTCGGCAGTAAGCTCACCAAACTCTTTGATTTTGTCCTTCTTGAGAGTTTCGTTGAGATACTTCTGAGTGTTCTTCTCACGACCCTCGGCGATGCGGGTGTTGAGCTTCACACCACCATCAGGAGAAGCGTAAGAAGCGATGTTGATACCCTCAACCTCGAGCTTGGCGTCGCCCTGAGCCTCGTTGAGGCGCTGCTTGAGAACAGCAAGCTCGCTTGAGTTAAGCTCGCTCTTGCGAACGTTGGTCTGGTTGATAAGGAATCGGATGTCGGCAGTGTATTTCTCGTTGATGATGCGCTGGAACTTGTCGGTAGAAGCGGCAGGCTCAACGGTAGCTGCAGTGGCGATAGTAGAAGTGGCGATAACACCCTCAGCCACCTTCACGCGCGGAAGAGCATAAGTCTTGTTGCCCTGCTGCACCTGGAAGTCGAGCATAAGGTCGCTCTTAGCCATTTCGGGAGTGTAGGCATACATAACGGGGAAAGTAACAGTACCACCGTTTTCATACGAAATCACCTGGTTGTTACCCTTCACCTTCTCACCTTGCACAGTGTAGGGAGCCGAAGCAGTCTCTTTGTCGCCATAGACGAGATAAGGAGTAACTGTCACTTCAGCATCCTTAAGGAAGAACTTTTGGGGAATTTGAGCTGTCACAGTAGCGGGAACTTTGTCGCCTACTACTTCGAGGGGAGACGGATTCACCGAGAAGTATTCTGCACCT
>JBJFEF010000329.1:0-4158 GCA_051890435.1 Muribaculaceae bacterium | reverse complement strand
GAATTGAACCTCGAAAAATGACAATTATCGGCAAAAATTGCAATTTTTCATCTTATGCTATGATTTGATGGAGTGATGTGTGCTTGTTTGCATTGGCTGAATGTGCTTGCTAAATGTGTGATAATTAAATGCTTAATAGCTTTTGGTGAGACGGAATCAGAAACCGGATTGCTTCATCGGCAATCGAAAACAGGCATCGTGATTGACATAGGTGTTAATATTTATTATTTTAACACTTTTGAAGAATTTAACTTAATGTAAAACATAAAAAATGTCAAAAATCTGTCCTTTGACACAAATTTGACATTTTTTAACTATTAAATTTGCCCGGAAATAGTGCGATTCTTACCATTCAATTGACAATTTCACGCCGAGAGAATGGAGCGAAATGCCGTCGTTGCTATAAACTTCATCGTAATACCAATCGTAGTAATAGTATTTTTGCGATATGAGATTGTAGGTGAGACCGATGTTGATTGCAGCGCGTCCCGAGGTGGGAATGTTGATTCCGATGGTGGGGCTGAAGTAAAGACCTTCCTCGTCGTCGAGCCAACCGTCGCCGATGCTCACGGCATGGTCATTGCCAAGGAAAGCGGCACCGACCTTGAAATCGACAAACGGGCGCACAGAGCCTGAGCCGAAATTATACTTGAAATCGACATATAGAGGAATCATCACTGCCGTCTCCTTGTTGTAGTCGTACTTTGATGAAGGGTAGAAACCGCCCACATTATGGTCGAGCGGATTGCCGTTTTCATTAGGATAGAGAATATTGACACCGAAACCCACGCCAAGGAACAGATTGCCCGTAGCAATGCCGTGAGTGGTGAGAATGTCGAGTTGGTTAGCGCGATAGTCGCCAATACCGCCCGAATAGCCGGTTTCGATAAAGCCCTTGTAGCGAGTGCCGCTGTCGTAGGAAGGAGAGCTTGTGGTGTGCACATATTGCGGACGATAGACAGGGCGAGGACGCGGACGACCTTGTGCGTTCATCGGTGCCACATTGCCAAGAATAAAAGCGGCAAATAATAAGAATGCCAAATTGAATCGCTTAATTCCCATAGTAATTATTGCTTTGATTTTGTGGCAGCAAAAGTAGGCAATAAACTACATCCAGCCAAATCGGGAGGCTTGATTTCTTCACACGAAAATCACAAAAAATGTTCCAAAACGCACCTTGCCACTTGCAGGTGGGCACGTGGCTGCATTTGCAGCAGCACAGCAGGGGGGCTTATGTCCCACAAAAGGGACGGAGCGGGGTTAAAACGTCAGGTCCGTCAAGCCCTTGTTTGGTGGCGGGAGTGGCGGCGACGGTCGAATGCGTGCACAATCTCGCCAATGAGCAGCACGGGCGAAGTGGCAGCGATGATGATGAGCCAATCGGTGATTTTCAGTCCGCTCTCGGTGGCAGTGTGATACACGTTGAACATCTGTCCGCCAAATTCCACGATGAGAATTTGTCCCACAAAAATCATCAGCAGCGTGGAGAAGAACACTTTGCTTTCGCCGAGTTTCCAGAAAGCCGAGTGCCCGCTGGCAAACGACTTGGCGTTGAAGAGATTCCAGAATTGCAAGAACACAAACACGGTGAAGAAGATGGTGTGGTCGTAGAGCGAAATTTCATCAGAAGGAGCATAGTGGAAATCGAAGAAAGAAGCGAAGAATCCGCTTGGCGAGAACTCGGCGAGAGTGCTTATGTGGCACTGCTTGAGATATTGCATCAGTCCGAACAGCAAGAGCGTGAAGCCGATGCCGATGCCTCCGATGAAGTACATCATGCGGTGGCTCACGATGAAGTCGGTGCGTCGGCGCGGCTTGTTAGCCATCACTTCCTCGCTTGGCGGAAGCGAAGCCAAAGCCAGAGCCGCGAAAGTGTCCATGATGAGATTCACCCACAGCATCTGAGTGACGGTGAGAGGCGACTGGTAGCTCATGAAGGCGCCAATGCCGACAATCACACACGCCACCACGTTCACAGTGAGCTGGAACAGAATGAAGCGCTGAATGTTCTGATAGAGTGAGCGTCCCCACATCACAGCCTTGGTGATAGAGGCAAAACTATTGTCCATAATGGTGATGTCGCTTGCCTCCTTGGCAACCGAAGTGCCGTCGCCCATTGAGAGACCCACCTGGGCGGCATTGAGGGCAGGAGCATCGTTGGTTCCGTCGCCGGTCACAGCCACCACTTCGCCTTGCTGCTGGAGCAAGTTGACGAGGCGCGACTTGTCGCCTGGGCGGGCACGCGACATAATCTTGATTTTTGAGGCACGTTTTGCGGCTTCGTCGTCGCTGAGGGCTGCAAATTCGGGTCCGGTGATGATGCAGTCGTCGGTGTCGCTATCGGTCCACAATCCCACCTGTCGGCCGATTTCGCGTGCCGTACCGGGAGTGTCGCCGGTGACAATCTTCACCTTGATACCCGCCTCGATGCAATCGCTGATGGCGTCGGGCACATCGTCACGCACAGGGTCGCTGATAGCCACAATGCCGGTGAAGCGCAGGTTGCACTCCGTGAGCTTGCCATCGACGATAGGCATTTCGCCGTCGCCCAAAAGTTGTCGGGCAAAGCCCAGAGTGCGCATTGCCTTGGCCTGATATCCGGCAAGTGATGCTTTTATTTGGGCTTCGTCGATGTCGCCGGTGGTGCTTTGGCACAAGCCATACACAATTTCGGGAGCACCTTTCACATAGAGCACGTTGCAGCCAAGCTCCTTGCTGCGCACCACAGTAGCCATGTATTTGCGCTCGGTAGAGAAAGGCACTTGAGCAAGCACCTCGCACTGCTCGCGAATCTCAAGGTAGTCGCATCCGGCATCGCGAAGCCAAAGCAGCAAAGCGCCCTCGGTGGGGTTGCCTACGGCGACAGGCTTCTCGGGATTTGAGCAATCGAGGAAAGCGGTGGAGTTGCACGAAATAGCTTCGCTGATGATACGGCTCTCCTCGTCGTCGGGAGACAGGCGGCATTTTTCGCGCAAGCCATAGAATTGGGCTTCCCACACTTGCATGCGGTTTTGGGTAAGCGTTCCGGTCTTGTCGGTGCAGATAATGGTGGTGGCGCCCATGGTTTCACAGGCGTGCATTTTGCGCACGAGGTTGTTGCTTTGCAACATTCGGCGCATGCTCAGTGCCAGGCTTAGTGTTACGCTCATAGGCAGTCCCTCGGGCACCGATACCACAATGAGAGTGACAGCAAGCATCACGGTGACCATGGCATAGTTGATGAATTGCACGCTGAGGATGTCGTGAGCGGCATAGTCGAAGATAGCCAGACGACCAATCACGATGAGAGCTCCCACGATGTAGCTGCCATAGGAAATCATTTTCCCGAGGCGGTCGAATTGCTGCATCAGCGGAGTTTTTATGTTGTTTTCGATTTGGGCTTCAACATACACTTTTCCATATTCGGTGCTGTCGCCCACAGCTTCCACGCGCATCACGCCATGGCCTTCGGTGACTGTAGTGCCGCGCAGCATCAAGTTGGTGGGATAGGTGGCATCTTTCTTGAAGTGGGCTTCGATGTGGCTTTTCTTGATTACGGGCTCGCCGGTGAGAGAGCTTTCGTTCACGCTCAGAGTCATGGAGTCGAGCAGATGACCGTCGGCAGGCACTTCGTCGCCGGTTTCAAGAATCACGATGTCGCCCACCACCACATCCTTTCGGGGCACGGGAGTGATGTTGCCGTCGCGCAGCACCTTCACTGGCACATCGTCGTTCACCTTGTTGAGCATTTCAAATTTCTTGTTGGCATTCACCTCCACGAGAAAACCCACAAGAGTGGCGAGAGTGATGGCGATGAAAATGCCGAGAGGCTCAAGGAACACGGTGGCAGGCTCGCCAAGAGCCATCACTTCATAGCACGAAATGCCAATTGAGAGCACCAGAGCCACAAGCAGAATCTTGATGAGAGGGTCGTTGAATTTCTCAAGGAATTGCGACCACAGCGACGCTTTCTGTGGCGGTGTGAGCAAGTTTGCGCCATATTTGATGCGGCTCTCAGCCACCTCAGCGGCAGAGAGACCTCTTAGTTTCTTCAAGTCGATCATAATAAAAAGAATAGTCAATTGTTCACAATTGTTGCTTTAGGCAACCACGGCACGGGCACGAAACCCAAAGCCACCATTCGCGCCACAAAGTTACTACAAATTCCCGACATCTCCA
>JBJFEF010000328.1:1340-4161 GCA_051890435.1 Muribaculaceae bacterium | reverse complement strand
ACAACAAGCTCTTCTGCAACCCCTACAACGCCGCTAAATATGGCTACATCGACGACGTTATCGAGCCGCGCAACACTCGCTTCCGCATAATCCGCGCACTCCAGCAATTGCAAACCAAGAAGGTAACTAACCCTGCCAAGAAGCACGGTAACATTCCTTTGTAATTTAACTCTACTTCAATTTGCTTAAAATGAACAAAAAAGGAATAGTAATATTGCTGGCTGCAATCTTTTGCACACTCTCTGCTATGGCACAAGGCCGTAAGGGCTTGGTCTTCAACGAGATTTTAGTGCAAAACGACAGCAACTACTTGGACGCCTACGGTAAGCGACACGCTTGGATTGAGCTATTCAACTCCACAAGAGCCTCTATGCAAATCTCAAACGTGTTCATCACCAACGACAAAAGCGTCCCAACTAAGTATGGCGTGCCTCGCGGCGACCACAACACCAAGCTCGGTCCGCTGCAGCACGTAGTGTTCTTTGCCGACAACGACCCCGGCAAAGGCACTTTCCACCTCAGCTTCGAGCTGACTCCAGGCATCGATAACCACATCTACCTCTTCGATGCCGATGGCAAGACTTTAATTGATGAAGTTGTTGTGCCCGCTTCGCTTCCCGCCAACTGCTCTTTCGCCCTCAAGCACGACGGCGTGAGCGGTGACAAGGACGACGACAACGTGAAATTCCACCCCGAGTTATGGGAAGTGCGCGACGGCGCTCTCCTCGGTTACATCACTCCCGGTGAGTGCAACAAGGTGGAGAGCACCAACAGCAGCGTGGAAAAATTCCGCGCCAACGACCCCCACGGCTTCGTGCTCACGCTAATGGCTATGGGTATCGTGTTCTCGGCTCTCCTCCTCCTCAGCATCTGCTTCTACTTCTTCGGTAAAGCCAACGAAAGAAAAGCCAACCGCAAGAAAGCTGCTGCTATTGCCAACCACCCCGAAGCCCCTGCTAATCTCAAGGGCGACTCAGGTGAGGAAATCGCTGCTATCGCAATGGCTCTCTATGAGCACCTCAACGCCCACGATAAGGAGGACACTATCCTCACTATCAACAAGGTGAAGAAGGCTTACTCGCCATGGAGCTCTAAGATTTACACTCTTCGCGAAACTCCCAACCTGAAAACATGGTAATTTCACTCATCTCACATAGTATAACTTACTTTATTAATTAACTTGTCACACACAATGAAAGAATATAAATATAAAATCAACGGAAACGACTACAAAGTTTCCATCGGCGACATCGACCACAACATCGCTACCGTAGAAGTGAACGGTGTGCCCTACAAAGTGGAGATTGAGCAAAAGAAAGCCGCTCCCGTGGTTATCAAGTCGGCGAAACCAACCGCCGCTCCGCGCACAGCCACCGGCGACAAAGTCATCAGCAAGCCTACCGTTTCGGCTGGACAGGCTGCTGTGAAGGCTCCACTTCCTGGCGTCATCATCGACGTGAAGGTGAAAGTGGGCGACACTGTTGCTCCCAACGATGTAGTTGCCATCCTCGAAGCTATGAAGATGGAAAACAACATCAACGCCGGCAAGAGTGGTGTAGTCAAAGCTATTTGTGTTAACAAGGGCGACTCTGTCCTTGAAGGTAACGACATTATCATAATCGAATAATAATGGATTTAGCGCAATTTTTCAGTGAAAACTTCCAGCAATTCTGGGAATTCACTGGCTTTTACAACGTAACCTTTCCTCACCTGATCATGCTCTGCGTGGGTTTGTTCTTCATCTACCTCGCAATCAAGCATGAGTTTGAGCCTATGCTGCTCGTACCTATCGGGTTTGGAATTTTAATTGGAAACATACCCTTCCAGTTAGGTAATGAAATTGGTATCTACGAAGAAGGCTCCGTGCTCAACATCCTCTACAACGGTGTGAGCGCCGGCTGGTATCCCCCTCTCATCTTCCTCGGTATTGGTGCAATGACCGACTTCTCGGCACTCCTCGCCAATCCCAAGCTGATGCTCGTGGGTGCTTCTGCCCAGTTTGGTATCTTCGGCGCTTATATGGTCGCACTCCTCCTCGGATTCGCTCCCGACCAGGCTGGTGCTATCGCCATCATCGGTGGCGCCGACGGTCCTACTGCCATCTTCTTGTCGTCGAAACTCGCTCCTAACCTTATGGGCGCTATCGCCGTGTCGGCTTACTCCTACATGGCTCTCGTGCCCGTGATTCAGCCGCCTATCATGCGCCTGCTTACCACCAAGAAGGAGCGCCTCATCCGCATGAAGCCCGCTCGCGCCGTGTCGCAGAACGAGAAAATCCTCTTCCCGATTTTCGGACTCATTCTCACCTGCTTCTTCGTGCCTTCGGGTCTCCCATTGCTCGGTATGCTCTTCTTCGGTAACCTCCTCCGCGAGAGCGGCGTTACCACTCGCCTTGCCAAGACTGCCAGCAATGCCCTCACCGACATTGTCACAATCTTGCTCGGTATGACAGTGGGAGCTTCTACTCAAGCATCTGAGTTCCTCACCAAGGAGACTATCTTCATCTTCGCACTCGGTTTCATGGCATTCTGCATCGCTTCGGCATCGGGTGTTTGCTTCGTGAAGTTCTTCAACCTCTTCCTTGGCAAAGACAAGAAGATCAACCCGCTCATTGGTAACGCAGGCGTTTCGGCTGTGCCAATGTCGGCTCGTATCTCCAACAACATGGGACAAAAGTACGACCCAAGCAACTACCTCCTCATGCACGCCATGGGACCAAACGTTGCCGGTGTTATCGGCTCGGCAGTTGCTGCCGGCGTCCTTCTCGGATTCCTCGGATAATCACCCTTTGCTCAAAGATTCTCTCGAAGATTCTCACAGC
>JBJFEF010000328.1:0-1240 GCA_051890435.1 Muribaculaceae bacterium | reverse complement strand
CACACTAAATTCCATCACAATATTTGCATAAGAAAAGTAAAATTATTATTTTCGCATTATAATTTTAATAATGTTATGCTATGGGCAATCTATCGAAACCTACCATCGAAGCCTTGATTCCTAAAATCAAGCTCTACTTCGCCACTCAGCCTATCGTGAGGGCCTGGCTATTTGGGTCATTCTCACGTGGTGAAGAATCCGACCATAGCGACATCGATATAATCGTTGACTTCGACAAATCGGCTCATGTGGGCTTGCTTAAATATGCCAGAATTTATGGCGACTTAAAGGAACTCCTCGGACG
Source organism: Muribaculaceae bacterium (assembly GCA_051890435.1). Taxonomy (GTDB): domain Bacteria; phylum Bacteroidota; class Bacteroidia; order Bacteroidales; family Muribaculaceae; genus CALZFJ01. The sequence continues at coordinate 936 of JBJFEF010000328.1, read as the reverse complement.
CGAAATCGACCTCGTGAAAAACGGCTCAATCAAACCTTTCGCAACCGATAGTGTAAATCGCGACAAAATACTGATTTATGAGAGAACCAATTAACGACATCACTCGCCTTCTTCACATCCTTGAATCAATTGAAAACATCAATGAATTCAAGCAAGATATCACATTTGAGTCTTTCTGCAACTTTGCCGATATTGGCTCAATTCCACAGGAATTTCTCAGAAAAATCGCATTTTTTCAGCTTATCATTGAAAATTTTCTGATTTTTCGGTCGAATATTAAAAATTTTATGTACATTTGAACTTTGAAGTTATTATGTGGCGCGAAAGCTCTCTTTCGCCCACTCTGTGTGTATTTGAATCATTGGCATGAGAACTATCCCTCCACCCAATGAGTAAAACTATTAAACAACATTATTATGGAATTGCGTGAAAAGTCTGAATCAGTAGAACAACTGAACCAGGACGTAACCTTGAACTCGGAATCGACTCCCGCAGCCGACGCCGATGTAGTGACCGAAAACGAGGCTGTAGCTTCGGTAGTAGAAAATGATGCGGAAAACGCTGTGGCTCCTGCCGCTTCCTATGCCGGCAAATCTAAACCCGAGCTTGTGGAAGCTCTGCGTGACCTCCTCGAAAAACCTATCGACAGCATCAAAGACGATGTAGCTCTTATCAAAGTGGCTTTCTACTCCCTGCGTAACGCCGAGATTGCCGCTCTGCGCGAGGATTTCCTCGCCAAAGGCAACGAAGAAGCCGCTTTTGCTGTGCCCGATGATGCCGACGAAGCTACTTTCAAAGAAATTCTCGCTCAAATCAAAGAGAAACGTGCCGAGTTTAATGCCGCTCAAGAGGCTATTCGTGCCGAAAACCTGGAGAAAAAACGCAACATAATCGCCGAAATCAACGCTATCGTTGCCGACCCCGACAACATCAACA
>JBJFEF010000327.1:0-15383 GCA_051890435.1 Muribaculaceae bacterium | reverse complement strand
TCGTGTGATTCATGTTCAAAAAAAGTTTCCACGCTTTCCGCGTGAGGCACCCCGTCGCAATCGCTCTCAAGCACAAAAAAGGCTGCACTTCTGTGCAGCCTTTTCTTCGGTAGCGGGATCGAGAATTGAACTCGAGACCTCCGGGTTATGAATCCGACGCTCTAACCAACTGAGCTATCCCGCCATCATTTCGTTTTTGCGAGTGCAAAGTTACTAATAATTTTTCACTCTTGCAACACTTCCCCCAAAAAATTTCACTCTTTTTCTTCCATCATCACCCAACAAGATGATTTCCAACCAATTTTTTTCTGCCATTTCCACCATCTATCCCACTTTTTTGCTTAATTTTGCCCAAAAATAACACACCTTTTCACTATGCAACACTCAAAATTGAGCGGTTTCGGCGGCTTTCGTCCCATTCACTTCATCATTCCGGTGCTCCTCGGCATTGTGGCTGTAGCTTGGATGTTTGCCGACGAATTTGCGCACTTCACTCTCTCTGCAATTCCACTCACCGCACGCACAGCCTTGTGCCTCTTGGTGGTAATTGCTATGGTCGTTCTCCGCGAGTTTGGAATGACTTGGCGCTACCGTGCCATCACCGATGCCGACCTCTCATGGCGCCGCGCACTCCGCGTGTGCCTCATGTGTGAGTTCACATCGGCTCTCACACCAAGTGCTGTGGGCGGCAGCAGCGTCGCTATGGTGTTCATGAATATGCAAGGCATCAACTTCGGAAGGGCTACCACTCTTATGATTGTCACCCTCTTTCTCGACGAACTCTTCTTCGTCATCTCCTGCCCTCTCGTGGCAATTTTCACACCTATTCACCGGCTCTTCGGCAACTCGCTCAGCGCACAATTTTCCATTGGCATACAGTGGGTGTTCTGGGGCATTTATGCCGCCATAGCTCTATGGACTGCTGTCCTCTTCATTGGTATCATGATAAAGCCATCACTCATTAAGCGCTTGCTCGTGGCACTATTCTCCCTCCCCTTGCTTCGCCGCTGGAAGCCTCGCATAGAACAAATGACCGATAACATGGTAGCTGCCTCACACGACCTGCGCCACCGCTCCCTCGCCTGGTGGCTACGGGCTTTTGCCGCAACAGTCTTGCTTTGGGTGCCTCGCTATCTGCTTGTGTGCGCACTGTTCTGGGGACTACTGCCGGGCAGCGACCTCTGGCTCGTCTTCGCTCGACAAGCCGTAGTGTGGCTCGTGCTCATGGTGTGCCCCACTCCCGGCGGTAGCGGACTCGGCGAGTGGCTATTCACACAATACTATGCCGACATGATTCCCACAGCCACCCTCGCCATGGTTATCATGCTCGTGTGGCGCATCGTCAGCTACTATGCCTACCTCATCGTCGGACTCACCCTCGTTCCCGTCTGGCTCCGCTCCAAAAAGAAGTGATTTTTCTCGCTTTTCTCACAGATTATGTGTAATTTTGCAACCTAAACATTTAAATAAATTATAATCATTTATCATTCCCACCACTTATTATGGCATTTGAATTGATAATATTGCTCTCGCTCCTGGCAGCTACGGTGCTGCTCGTAGCCGTTATCTGGTTCTTCGGCAACGCCCTTCGCAAAGACGGACCAATGCGCGACATGGCTCTCCAGAAGGAACAAGACCTCGACGACGGATACATTGGCGTCCCCACCGACATCGCCTGCTTCCTCGGAAAGCAAGGCAAAGCTCTCACTGTGCTACGTCCTGCCGGAAAAATTGAGGTAGATGGCACCATGCTCGATGCCGTCTCGGTTCACGACTTCATCGATGCCGGAGAGCCTATTATTGTCACTAAATACGAAAACACCCAGCTCTATGTGCAGCGTAGCAAATAACTCTGTCCCCGATTATTCTTGCCAGCCTCATATCCACTCCTTCAGCTCCATGTGCCTCAATATCGACGAGCCTTTGGTGCTGCCCAATGGAGTGCGTATTTTTATGATTAATGGTGGAGCACACGACATCAACCGCATGGAGGTCGCTTTCGGCGGTGGTTCTTTCGACGAATCAAAGCCCATGGAAGCCACTCTAATGGCGGCAATGACCATTCACGGCAATGCCACCTACCCGTCACGCGACGTCGCCGAAAAGCTCGACTTCTGCGGCTCTTGGTTCAATTCACGCTGCCTCGACCACCACACCACCATCACCCTTCACTCCCTCAATCGCTGTTTTGCCGACATTCTGCCTATGTTTGCCGACATCATCATGCACCCGGCTTTCCCCGAAAAGGAATTTGCCCTCAACAAGGAGAAAATGAGCTGTGCCTACCGCACCGCTCGCGACAAGGTGAAATATCTGGCTAATATCGAGGCTTCTCGGCTATTCTTCGGAGCATCTCACCCTCTCGCTCGCGACATCACCGACGCTCACTTCGATGCCATCTCTACCGACGACTTGCGTGCTTTCCACCACCGCTACTATCAGCCGCAAAATTGCACCATAGTGCTCTCGGGACGCATCACCGATGATATCCTTAACCGCGTCACCGACACGTTCTCGGCTATGCCTGCCGGATATGGTGTCCCCGAGCCTCACGTCTTCCCCTTGCTCCCAAGCTCCACCCGCTACTCGGCAGTGCATCATCCCGGCGCAGTGCAGTCGGGAATCTCCATGTTCCTCCCGGCTCCTCCTCGCAGCCACAGCGACTACATTAAGCTCCGCGTGCTCATCATGGCTCTCGGCGGTTACTTCGGAAGCCGACTCATGAGCAACGTGCGCGAAGACAAAGGCTACACCTACGGCATCTCGGCAAGCCTCCTCGGACGCGCCTCTGTCGCCAACATAGCAATCGCCACCGAGTGCGACAACGCCTACGTAGAGCCTCTCATCCACGAGGTGCGAAGCGAAATCTCGCGCCTCTCCCACGAGCCTATCCCTCTCGATGAGCTTAATATGGTGAAACAATTCATTATGAGCGACTTGGCTAAGACACTCGAAACACCGTTCTCTATAGCCTCCTATGTCGATTCTACCCTCTTTTTCGGCGTCGCTCCCGATTATTTCAATCGGCAAGTGGCTGAAATCGCAGCAGTCACTCCTCAAGAGCTCATGACGATTGCCCAAAAATATCTCAATGCCGATGATGCCACCACTGTAGTCGTCGGCGACAACAAAAAATAAGCCCGGCAAGCCCTTATAGCATTTTTTCACGCTTCGCTCTGCGATTTTAGTGAATATTTTGTTGCAGAAATAGCAAATTTTTCCGAAATTTGCAGCAACAACCGAAATTGCTTAAACTTATATACAAATATAAAAACTGATTTTTTTGACTATGACAAAAAAGAGCGCATTACAGAAAGCTCGCGCTGCTTACCAACCCAAATTGCCCTCAGCTCTTTGGGGAGCAGTGAAAGCTGTTGAAGGCGAGCCTACTCAATCGGTAGCCGACCAAGATGAAATCAAGAATTTGTTCCCCAACACCTACGGTCTTCCCGAATTGACCTTCGAGAAATCCTCTAAGACCGGCAAAGCTCTCCCCATCAATGTGGGTGTAATCCTTTCGGGTGGTCAGGCTCCCGGTGGTCACAACGTCATCAGCGGTCTTTTCGACGGCATTAAGGCTATCAACAAAGACAGCCGCCTATTTGGCTTCCTTATGGGTCCCGGCGGTCTCGTTGACCACAAATATATGGAACTCACTGCCGATATCATCGACCAATACCGCAACACCGGCGGCTTCGACATCATCGGCTCAGGCCGCACCAAGCTCGAAGAGCCCGAGCAGTTTGAGAAAGGTCTTGAAATCCTCAAAGAGCTCAACATCAAGGCTCTCGTAATCATCGGTGGCGACGACTCCAACACCAACGCTTGCGTGCTCGCTGAGTACTACAAGGCCAAGAATGCCGGCGTGCAGGTTATCGGCTGCCCAAAGACTATCGACGGCGACCTCAAGAACGGCTTGATTGAAACTTCTTTCGGTTTCGACACTGCCACTAAGGTTTACTCTGAGGTTATCGGTAACATTCAGCGCGACTGCAACTCTGCTAAGAAGTATTGGCACTTCATCAAGCTCATGGGACGCTCTGCTTCTCACATCGCCCTTGAGTGCGCACTCCAGACTCAGCCTAACTACTGCGTCATCTCTGAGGAAGTTGAAGCCAAAAAGCTCACTCTCAACGATATCGTTGCCGACATCGCCGGCGTTGTTGCCAAGCGTGCTGCCAATGGCAACAACTTCGGTACTGTCCTCATCCCCGAGGGTCTCATCGAGTTCATCCCCGCTATGAAGGCTCTTATCGCCGAGCTTAACGACCTCCTCGCTCGCAGCCCCGAGTTCGCAACTCTCGATGCCGACGCTCAGCGCGAATTTGTCATCAAGAACCTCTCAGCCGAAAATGCTGCTACATTTGAGAGCCTCCCCGTTGGCGTTGCTCGCCAGCTCTCTCTCGACCGCGACCCGCACGGCAACGTCCAGGTTTCGCTCATCGAGACCGAGAAACTCCTCAGCGAGATGGTTGGCAAGAAACTCAAGGCTATGAAAGAGGCTGGAGAATATGTCGGCAAGTTCTCACCGCTCCACCACTTCTTCGGTTATGAGGGACGTTGCGCCGACCCATCTAACTTCGACGCCGACTACTGCTACGCTCTCGGCTACAACGCTGCTCAGCTCATCAACTGCGGCGCTACAGGCTACATGTCGTCGATTCGCAACCTCACCAAGCCTTCTGTTCAATGGATTGCCGGTGGTATTCCTATCACTATGATGATGAACATGGAACGTCGCAACGGTAAGATGAAGCCCGTTATCCAAAAGGCTCTCGTTGACCTCGAAGGTGCTCCTTTCCAGAAGTTCGCTCAGCATCGTGCCGAGTGGGCTGAGAACACTTGCTACGTTTATCCCGGTCCTATCCAATACTTCGGCCCCGCTGAAGTTTGCGACCAGCCTTCTCGCACTCTCTACTACGAGCAGGGCGGAAAGTAATCCCTAATCCCGACTGTATCAGCCTCTGAGAAATCAGTGGCATAAATAAAGATACATTTTAATCCTAACTCACAGCTTGCAATCCCTGCGCCAACGTCGGTGCAGGGATTTTTATTTACCCTCACAATTTCTCCTGTCAATCATTCAATTTCTCACATATTATGCGTAACTTTGCACCCATAAAAAACCAACCCACATTTTTTTTGAACGTGAAAAAAATATTGTTATTCGCTATTGCTATCGCCTCACTCGCCTCTTGCGGTGGCGGAAATGCCAAAAGCAACAATAGCACCAACGATTCCGACAGCGTCGCAATCGACTCCTTTCCTTCAATCGAAGGCACATGGCTTCGCCCTATCGCCGACAGCGTGAAAGGCTTCACTCTCAGCCCCGGCTACAACGCCGTAGCTATTAATTCCCCCGGAACCGTGATGAAAAAATGGACTCTCAAGGGCGACTCTCTCACAATCACAGCCGAAACCCACACTGCCGACACCATCATTGCTTCCACTCTCAAATTCAAGATTGAGTCTCTGCGTGGCGACACTCTATGCCTCATTTCGGGCGACAGTTTCTCTATCTACACAAGGCAGAAATAATCAGGGCAGTCATCTTTTTTATAAAAAAAGATTAAAATTTGCACCAAGCTTTGCAGATTTTCTTCTTTTTAATTAATTTTACACTGGAGAAAGTGCATAGTGTCGATTTGCAATTATCATCTCTTCATTATGCATCCCCTATTTGCTTGATTTTTATCGACATACATAACTATTACGTAAAAAATAGAAGAATTATGGTTTATTCACATGAAGTACAGGAAATGTGCTGCGTAAAGAAGGGCGCTAACCACCCTTCAGCTCCTATCCCAGAGGAGGGAAAATGGGTTAGATCTAAAGAGATTAAGGACGTTTCGGGCTTGACTCACGGTATTGGCTGGTGCGCTCCTCAGCAAGGCGCTTGCAAGCTCACTCTCAATGTGAAAGAGGGTATCATCCAAGAGGCTCTCGTTGAGACTATCGGTTGCTCGGGTATGACTCACTCTGCCGCTATGGCTTCTGAGATTCTCCCCGGTAAGACTATCCTTGAGGCTCTCAACACCGACCTCGTTTGCGATGCTATCAACACCGCCATGCGTGAGCTCTTCTTGCAAATCGTTTATGGCCGCACTCAGTCGGCATTCTCTGAGGGTGGTCTCGTTATCGGTGCTTCTCTCGAAGACCTCGGTAAGGGCCTCCGCAGCCAGGTTGGTACCATGTTCGGTACTTTGGCTAAGGGTCCTCGCTACCTCGAAATGGCTGAAGGCTACTGCACTCGCATGGCTCTCGACGAGAACAATGAGGTTATCGGTTACGAATTCCTCCACCTTGGCAAGTTCACCGACTTCTTGAAGAAGGGCGAATCACCCGAGGCTGCATTAGAGAAAGCAAAAGGCCACTACGGACGCTTCGAAGAGGCCGCTAAATACATTGACCCACGTAAAGAATAATAAGAGGAGGATAAGATTATGGCATTAAGAGAAGTTAAATTTGAGTCTCAAGATCGTCGCATCAAGCAGATTATCGCTGCTTTGAATGAGTACGGAATCAAAGACATTGAGGAAGCTAACAAAATTTGCGAAGAAGCCGGCATCGATCCTTATCTCACTTGCGAGGAAACTCAGCCTATCTGCTTCGAAAACGCTAAGTGGGCTTACGTGGTAGGCGCTGCTATCGCTATCAAGAAGGGCTGCAAGAATGCTGCCGACGCTGCCGAGGCTATCGGTATCGGTCTCCAGTCGTTCTGTATCCCCGGTTCTGTTGCCGACGACCGTAAGGTTGGTCTTGGTCACGGTAACCTTGCTGCCCGTCTCCTCCGCGAAGAAACTAAGTGCTTCGCTTTCTTGGCTGGCCACGAGTCGTTCGCTGCTGCTGAGGGAGCTATCAAGATCGCCGCTAAGGCCGACAAGGTTCGCAAGGAGCCGCTCCGCGTTATCCTCAACGGTCTTGGCAAGGACGCCGCTAAGATCATCTCTCGTATCAACGGTTTCACCTATGTACAAACTGAGTTTGACTACTACACCGGCGACCTCAAGATTGTGAGCGAAACTCCATATAGCAACGGTCCCCGCGCTAAAGTGAAATGCTACGGCGCCGACGACGTTCGCGAAGGCGTGAAAATCATGTGGCACGAGGGTGTTGACGTTTCTATCACAGGTAACTCTACCAACCCGACCCGCTTCCAGCATCCCGTTGCCGGTACCTACAAGAAGGAGCGTGTCCTCGCCGGCAAGCCTTACTTCTCAGTAGCTTCAGGTGGTGGTACAGGTCGCACACTTCACCCCGATAACATGGCTGCAGGTCCCGCTTCTTACGGTATGACCGATACTCTCGGCCGTATGCACAGCGATGCTCAGTTTGCAGGATCTTCTTCTGTGCCTGCTCACGTTGAGATGATGGGATTCCTCGGCATCGGTAACAACCCTATGGTTGGTTGCACCGTTGCTGTTGCCGTTGACGTCGCTACTGCTCTCAGCAAGTAATTCCTTCCTACAGGATTTACACCGCTACGGCATAATGATAAAAACTCCCATAGCCGCCAAGTGTTATGGGAGTTTTTTATAATTCTTTGCTCCTCGCGTGTTTTTCTCGCTTGGATTACACTTTTTTCCATAAAAAACCTATTTCTGTCTCCATCTTGTTTGGCGGCAGCTATGCAATCCTTAATACATTGCAAGAATGAAACACAACACTTTTTTTGCTATTATCGTAGCAGCTTTTTCCGCTTTCAGCGCTATAGCTAACGAATCTTCTGCCGAAGAAGTGCCGGCGGCTCGCCTCAACTTCGGTGCCAACCTCGGTCTCCGCGCCAATTTCATGCGTTTCTCCGACCTCGACAAGAAAACCTACCCCGACCGCAACGCCTCGCTCGGTTCTGTTCTGGGTATTTTCGGCGAATATGAATTTGGCAAAGACCTTCGCTATGCTATCCGACCCGAGCTCGACTTCACTCGTCGCGGCGGCAAAATTTGCAACATCAAAGCCGACCTGCTCAATAAAGGTCTCAACAATTACACCTACTCCGCCGGCATCACCTACTTCGATTTCCGTGTACCGGTTATTTATCAATTCTTGAGCCCGACAAGCCGTATCCGACCCTACGCTTTCGCTGCTCCTTACCTCGGATTCGCTTCTGCCGGTCGTTTCAAAGTCTCCGGAAACGACACCAATGGAACCGAAGCAAGCTACAAAGTGAATGCCGCAGGCGACAACGTGGCTCGCGCTCATCTCGCTCTCGCTCTCGGAGCCGGAGTGAAATACTACTTCCCTTTCTTGAATTACGCCAAGGCTTACGTAGGTTTTGAAATGTCCTACGATTTTGGCTTGACCGATACCTACAGCGGCGCCGAAAAGCACGGCACTGCCGCAATCAACAACAGCATCTTCGGTAAATACATCATCAACGGCTCTCGCAAATTCTCCGGACTGGAGCTCCGCTTCACTTTCGGTGTGCCAATCAAGACTTGGGGTAAGCAACGACGCTCGCCTAAGCCCGTTCTCGTCGAGGAAGAGCCTCCCATCACTACCACCAATGCCGATGAACGCGTCACCGACGCTTTTGCCGGAACCAACTGCTGCTCACTCGACGACATCATCGACATGATGGCTCGCGGCGAATCAGTAGAAGGTAAAACCATCTGCGCCATCGACGACATCAACTTCGACTTCAATAGTAGCGACATCCGCGAGGATTCTTTCTCCTACCTCGACAAGCTCGCCTCAACTATCATTCGCATGAATGCACAAGTGGAAGTCAAAGGTCACACCGACAGCACCGGCCCCGACGACGTTAATATGCGCATTTCGCGACAGCGTGCAAAAGCCGTCATGGACTATCTCATCACGCAAGGCGTAAACCCAAATATGATTTCCTACAGCTTCTATGGCGCTACTCGCCCTCTCGTTTCCAACGAAACAATCGAAGGCCGGCGCATCAACCGCCGCGTCGAAGTGGAAATTCTGAAATAACATATTTTGTAAACCCATTTCATCTCACTGATTATTATGAACTGCAAGCTACATATTCTCGCAACTGCATGTCTCGGTGCTTCTCTCACTCTCTCTTCATGCGTCAGCAGCGGTGGCGAAACTATTCCACTTGAATTCGACGTCCCAACCGGCGACATCAAGCCCATCGACGGCATCCCCAACGATGCCCTTGCCTCTCCTAATCCTGCCATAAATCCCACTACTAAGGTGCCCGACATTGCTCACGCCATTGTCACCGGCACCAAAAATGCCCAAATTGCCGAGTTCTATATTCCCGGCATAAAGAGCCCCACCGACAACCAGTGGCTCTATCTCACAGGCACAGGTGGCGCTCATGCAATCCCTCAGAACGTGTGGGTTTCGGTCGATGGCGCTCCAAAAGGCTGCCTCGCCCTCAACAATGTGAATGGCGAAATCGAAAAAACAATTGCTGCCGACTTCATTTTCCTCGTCAACAATTCCAACAATATGAACGAAGCCGGCGATATGATTTATCGTACACTCAACGATTGGGCTGATCCTCTCCGGTTCTTTAACCTTTCTATGGCTTTCTTCTGCGTAGGTTATGGCGGTGGCGACTCAAAGGGCGTTGACGGCGCTTGCGGCCGTTCTAATGCCTCTGAGCTGATCGACTATCTCAGCCGTAATGGTGCCAGCGGTGTTCAGCGCACAAAGGGCTTCTCAGGCATCAATGCTCTCGAAGAACTTGCCCGCTCTCAATATCAAAACTGCGACGGCGAGTGCGGTGTTGAAGCCCTGCTCTTTGCCAACGACGCCTTCGCAACTTCCTTCCGCTCTAATGCTATCCGTTTCTACCTCAACATCACCGACGAGCCCAATCAGCCCGGCGGCGACGCAAAATGGTCGGTCGAGAGCATCAAGTCATCCGACAAGTGGCCTGCCGGTAGCGGAACCATTCACACCCTGTTCTCGGGCAACCGTGAATTTACCAATCAAATCAACTCCTACGAGCATCCCTGGCTGCTCTCCGACTACACAGGTGGCTTCTCGACATTCTGCGATTCAAAGCTCTCCGACATTACGCTCTATGCTCTGCCTATGACCGATGCTTTGATAAATTGCTCAATGATTCGCATCGCCAACATCGAGAAATATCTCGACGGCAAGCCCCACACGGTGAAAATCACCGTCCTCTCTGGCGACCGCAATATCCAAGCCGAGCGCTCATTCAAGGTCATCTTCTGATTACCTCTGGCTACTAAGCATCCAATAACATCATCGAGGCTGTACCGCTTTTGTCCCGGCACAGCCTCGATGCTTTTCTTCATTCGCTTTCAGTCGATTCAATTCTCCGCCCTCGTGATTCGCAAATTGGTGGCGGCAGTTTCTCCGTTCGACTTCCCGTTGATGCCCACATAGGCCTCAATCACTTTGTCACTGCCACTTGTTGCTTTCACCGCAGTGAATGTGAGTCTAATAGTGTTGTCATTCACCTGCGTCACACTGAATCCACATTCATCATTGACTAATACACGGTCGGAGTCCCATGTCATGAACGATATCACAGGGAAATTGGTGCACTTCAGTGTAATCTCTCCCGTGCACCCGGGCTTCGCATTAATCTGCACCTGAGCATAGTAGTCGGGAGCATACACGGCACTTATCTGCTCTACGTCATAATCCGAAAATTCCCATGTCATAGGCGTAGGCTCGTCGCCATCATCACACGATGTTGCTGCCAGCATGGCAAGCATCACACTTGCCACTAATAAAAACTTTCTCATCTTCATTGTTGTTTTAGTGTTGTTTTTATAAATTCATTCAAGTTCACTGAGTATCTCCTTAGCGACTGTGCAGCCACCACTCCGGCTCCTGTCGATACATTGCTGTATCCCCATCTCGTCTCTGCCAGCCCTATTTCCGACAAATCCCCACTCACGCCCTCTTCGGTATGCCACTTTCGCACAGCCCAATTATAATAACTCGCGCTCACTGTGGCTATATAGAGATTCACCCCACATTCCACCTGACTCTCGTCATATTCCTCTGATTCTGCTGTGAATCGGTTGTTCTCAAATCTGAGGTGAAGCGTATAAGTCTTCCCCGGGAACTGCCGGTCGGTAAAAAACGTAAATCCCGTTACATCCTCATTACCCATCACTGTCTCGAATGTTCCCACATGCTCTCCGAATATCGGTTCATAGTTATTCTTGAATGACCCAACATTCAGTGTGCTGTATAGTTCATCACCCTGGTTTGTTTCATTGTCGGCATCCTCGGTGAAACCTCGATAAGTAAAGTGGTAATAGTTATCGGCACCTGCAATGTCTTCCACGTCAATCTCCACATCGAGATTGAAACTGATGCTCACCGTCATTTCATATCCGGCATATTCATCGTCATATCTTGATACACCCGTTGCCACAGGTGTTGCTTTCACCTTGCCTATCGGCGAGGCGATTGGCACCATGACATCGGCGGTTGCGGTGCCGTATGTTGCACTTTCAGCCACTATGCGCACTTTGTCGCCCTCCTTTGGCAGGTAATCTGCTCCCACCAGCTTCTCATTGGCGAGTATCACCACCTTTGCATCGCTCACTCCGTGGTTCAACGCCGATTCCTTGTCATTATATGCCCATGTGTGCGTCACTTCCACCTCTATTGGTTCTCCTGCCGTAATCAGCGAGTTGATGCAAAGCACCGGCTTCGTGTCGATTTCCGGCTCAAAGTTCTCATAGCAGCTTGCAAGAAGTGCCGCAAGCATTATTGTCGTTATGTTTCTTAGAATTGCCATGTGTATGATATTGATGGAATTATCGGTAATAGTTTTACTTTCTGAAACACCGGGCGATTGTTCTTGTCGTGCCCACGCCTTATTGCCACCGTGTTCATGTTGCAATAGGCATTGTAGAGGCTGAAATTCCAGTAGCCTCGCTTGTTGCGCACTTTGCACGACAGGTCAAGCCTATGATAGAATGGAAGCTGATAGTTGTTCAAATTCGTCTTCATTGCAACATCTTCGTCCGAAGCGTCGAAATCGGGCGATTCCCACACCTGGGGCTGCAGCGTGAACCGGTTGCCTGAGTGTCCCGTCCAAGCCACATTCAGGCTGACTTGCTCATTGATGTCGTGTGTGAGCAGCACGTTCACCGTGTGGCGGTGGTCAAATCTCGCGGGGAATGTTTTCCCTCCATTCTTCTCGGCAAATGTGCGGTCGGTCCATGCCAGCGAGTACGAAACATGCCCTCGCAACTTGCCGGCTTTCTTCTCAACCATAAAATCCACTCCTTTGGATGTTCCCTTGCCTGTGCACAACTTCGAGTCCCATCGGTCGAGCGGTGATTGCAAGTAGTATTCATCGCGATAGTCGATGAGATTGCGCATAATCTTCCAATAGCCCTCAACCGATGCCGAATATTTCCTGCCTATGCCTTCCCAATACACTCCCACCGAACATTTGTCGGCATTCTGCGCCTTGAAATTGCCCGTAACGGGCACCCATAGGTCGGTGGGCAGCGACAGATACGTCTGCGAAAGCTGATGCACATATTGGTTGGTCCGGGCGTATGCTGCCTTTGCCGCCCATTCAGCTCCAAAGCGGTAACTCATCGACACTCGCGGTCCGAATCCAAGATAGCTGTGCCTGTCGATACTGAATAGCGAAATATGCATTCCGGCATTCATCCGCATCTTCTCCCCAATGCCTATTTCGTCCTCCACATATGCATTCACCTCATTGGCATGATATGCCTCAGTGGAGTCGCAGCTCTCTATATGTGTGGTGCCTACTTCATGATTTCGGTAGCTTCTCCCGGGCAGAAACGAGTGCAGTGTATATCCGGCTCCAAATCTCACTCGGTTGGTCGCCGATTGCTTCCAGTCGAAGTCGGCACGAAAAATCCAGTCGTTGATATTGTTGTCAATCTTAGTGATTATCCTCGATTCTTCCACGTTGTCAGCCATTTTGTCGAGTGCATAAGCATTGTGCTTCATCTTCGAGAAATATCGCGTGTAGGCTGCCGTAAACTCGGCTGTGAGCTTCGGGCCAAATCGGTAGTTCATACCTGTCTGCGCCACAATGTTTCCCCAGTGCATATCAAATTTGTCATCTTCTATCCACCCGTAATTTTGGGTAGTATATTTCTCTTTGCTCCCGGTCTTCAGCAAGTCGTCACCGAAGTAGATGCTCACAAAGCCTGTTGCCCTATTGCTGAAGTGGTGACTTATCTTCCCGTTCAAGTCCATGAATGCATAGCTGAATCGTGTTTTCTCATCTTCGTTTGATGCATTCGACAATGCCAATATCGGAACCGACAGCACATCTATCCACGGTCGCCGAATTGCCACCGAATATGTCGTAGCCCCTCCTATCGGTCCGTCAAGATTCAACGACCCGGTGTTTAATCCGAGACTCACCGACCCATGGCGCCTGTCGGTCGAACCGTTCTTCGTGCGCACATCAAGATACGACGACAATCGACCATCATATTTCGCAGGTATCGACGACTTGAAAAAATCTATATAGCTCACGGCTTCCACATTAAATGCCGAGTAAAGCCCACCCAAGTGATTCACCTGATACAGCGGCACATTGTCGAGCATAAACAGGTTCTCATCGGCATTGCCTCCATGCACATTCATCTCGGCAATTCCTTCCATGCCTCCGCTTATTCCCGGCTGCATCTGCAATGCCTTTATCACATCGCTTTCGCCCATCAGCATCGGCACACTCGCCACATCGTCAGCAGTAAGCTTCTTCGCCCCTATTTCCACCGATGCCACTGCCGGTACCTCAAGCCTCGACGACGACGTCACCACTACTTCTTCAAGCTCTATGGGAGCTCCAGGCATATACACCGGTGCCGCAGTTGCCGGCGTTGTCACCTTCTTCGGCTTGCTCTCTTTGCCCTTTGGGCTGCGCTTCAATATTATGTTATCACCCTTTATGCTCCATGCAATATCCGTTTTGTCAAACATTATCATGAGCGTCTGCTCCAGCGTCTTATCCTTAACTTCTACAGTTACTCTCATGCCCATCAGCAAATCAGCCGAATAGACAAAATTCTTGCCTGTCTGCTCCACAATGTGCCTGAACACATCTGCTGCAGGCTCATTCACAGCTCTTATGCTCACGTTTTTTGCCGCACACAGCTGCGCCATGCACACAATCATGAGCAACATCATCACTCTCATCGCTCGGCAATGGTCATCTTAGTTCCTAAAATTTCATTGATTATCTCAATAAGTTCACCGGGTGTGCCCTCATAATGAAGCGACAACCTATATTCTTCGCTATCAGCCGGGATATTCTCAACCTTTACCCCATATACCGATTCAATTTTCTCAACCACCTCGGCAAGCGGTGCATTGTCGAAGTCAATCACCATGACAGCGTTGAGAGCACTACATTCGGAATCAATCAATACTTGCTCCTGAACCTCATTAGCCACAAAATCATGATAGATAATCGCTGCCGTAGCCGACAGCACCACCACAGCTACCGCAGCAGCAACCCTGATGCGCCTCCAATTCCACGACGAGCCAACACCAAGTCGCTTCCAGCCATTGTCAGTGGAAAAACAACCCTTCTTGTAGCGTTTGGCAACAAAAATAATATCCTTATCTTCAGTTTTCATCATTGAAAAATAATTTGATTCACCCCTATGACGCATCAATGACAAAAAAGTCCTACGCTAAAACCCGAAAATTTTCAAAAAATCACAAAAAAGGCAAGAAAAATGGCTTATGTCCATCATCCAACGCCTCCCGAAGCCGACTGAAAGCCTTCGTCATCTGGTTCTTCACAGTCTTCACCGACACTCCAAGCTCCTCTGCAATCTCCTCATTACACATACCATCACGCTTACTCATCAAGAAAATCTCACGACACTTCTCTGGCAAATCATCAATAGCCCTCCAAATCATGGCATCTCTGAAAGAAGTATCAATATCCTCTTCAGCCACATCTGGAATAAAGTCCTCGCCAAGCAACACACGCCTATCGCGCAAATACGTCAAGCAAACATTGCGCAAAGTCCCATACATAAAAGCCTTGAAATTGTCAATCACGCCCCCATCTTCAAGAAAAATCCAAGCACGCATAAAAGCCTCTTGCACCATATCTTCAGCCACATCAGCATCATCCACAATGCGCAAAGCGTACATACCGAGCGGCACATACAACCTCCTAAATCCTATCTCAAAATCCTTACGTCGCATCACATTCCATCCTCAAAAATTCACCAATCCCACCTCACCAACTTACCCAACTCCACCTCACCATATTACCCAATTCCACCTCACCATATTACCCAATTCCACCTCACCATATTACCCAATTCCACAGCACAAAATTACACAATACCCACAACTCACACAAGCCTCCATAAAAAAATTTTCTGAAGAAATATTCCAATAAGAAGTGCAACAGCCATAGCCCACTCTCCATCGCAGGGGAA
>JBJFEF010000326.1:0-15455 GCA_051890435.1 Muribaculaceae bacterium | reverse complement strand
CAAAGGTAAGTTAAATTCCTATAATTAGCAAATTTTATGTAATTTTGCAGAGTAAAAGGATATAAGCAGATAGTTATCGATGAAATAAGAAGTCAATGATAATTAATCGGAAGAAAAATAAATCACAAAAAATAAAATAATAGTTTTGAGCAGGAAAAGAAAAGCGTTGCCCGTGATAGAGGGCGTGGAGATAAGCGGTGTAGCAGCCGAAGGAAAGAGCCTGGCGCGAGTGGATGACATGGTAGTGTTTATCCCCTATGGCGCGCCCGGTGATGTGGTGGATGTGAAGCTCGACAAGAAGAAAAAGAGCTATGCCGAGGGACACATAGAGCACATGGTGAAGCCAAGCGACTTGCGTCGGGAGCCATTTTGTGAGCACTTTGGCGTGTGTGGCGGCTGCAAGTGGCAGCATTTGCCCTACGACTACCAGCTGAAGTGCAAGCAACAGCAGGTGACTGATGCCCTTGAGCGCATAGCCAAGGTGGAATTGCCTGAGATAAGCCCGATATTAGGGTCGGCACACACGGAGCATTACCGCAACAAGCTTGAATACACGTTTTCAAACAAGATGTGGCTCACATTTGAGCAGATGCAGAGCGGTGAGGAATTCAGCGACCGCAATGCACTGGGCTTCCACATACCGGGAGCGTTTGACAAGGTTCTCGACATCAAGAAATGCTGGCTACAGGATGACATATCGAATGAGCTGCGATTGTACATCAGAGAGTATGCACTCGGCAAGGGATATAGCTTCTATGACCTGAAGGGGCAGCATGGCTTGATGCGCACGCTGATGGTGCGCACCACGAGCACAGGCGAGCTGATGCTGATAGTGGTGTTTGGTGAGAACAACCGCGAGGCGATAGAAGATGTGATGGCAGCGATAGCAGAGCGGTTCCCGCAAATCACGTCGCTACTCTATGTGATAAACCTTAAGGTGAACGACACAATCGGCGACCAGGAGATAAATTGCTATCGCGGACGCGACTACATAGAGGAGGAGATGGAAGGATTGCGCTTCCGCATCGGTCCGAAGTCGTTCTATCAGACCAATTCGCTGCAGGCGTATGAGCTGTATAAAGTGGCACGTCGATTTGCCCGGCTTACGGGGAAGGAATGTGTGTATGACCTCTACACGGGCACGGGCACGATAGCCAACTTTGTGGCACGGCAGGCACGAAAAGTGGTGGGCATAGAGTATGTTCCCGAGGCGATAGAGGATGCAAAGCTCAACTCGCGTGTGAATGGAATCGACAATACCACATTCTTTGCCGGTGATATGAAGGATGTGCTCACAGCCGACTTTATAGCCGAGCACGGGAAGCCAGAGGTGATGATAGTGGATCCGCCACGAGCCGGAATGCATGGCGATGTGGTGAATGTGATACTTGAGGCAGAGCCGGAGAGGATAGTGTATGTGAGCTGTAATCCGGCAACACAGGCACGCGACTTGGCGTTGCTCAATGCGAAATACCGAGTGACAGCAGTTCAGCCGGTGGATATGTTCCCTCACACCCACCACGTGGAGAATGTGGTGGCACTCGAAAGGAGATTTTGAGGATAAAACGGGGGCTTGGATGAGATAATTTTGCGGAAAAATATGTCGTGCAACATAGAATGACATATTTTGCAAAAAAAATTTCATTTAATCAGAAAAAATAGATACTTTTGGGATAATTATCACGCAGAGAAAAGAAATGGCAATGATAAAGCGCATCATACGGTTTTACGTTGAGGGATTTCGCAGCATGACAGTGGGAAAAACACTATGGATGCTAATAATCCTGAAGCTGTTTATCATGTTTGCGATACTGAAAGTGTTCTTTTTCCCCAACTTGCTAAACAGCAACTATGATAATGATGCCGACAGGGCGCAGCACGTGAGGAGCGAGCTGACAAAGGAACGCTAATCGACATGAAGACAAAACTAACAAAAACTTAAATATCTAAAACAACAAGTTATGAATGATTTAACAACATTGGTCGATTGGTCGAGAGCGCAATTCGCCCTTACGGCCATGTATCACTGGCTGTTTGTTCCGCTCACGCTGGGCTTGTCGGTGATAATCGGCATCATGGAAACAATCTATTACAAGACTAAGGACGAGAAGTGGCTTGCCACCACGAAGTTCTGGATGACGCTGTTTGGGGTGAATTTTGCCATCGGCGTAGCATCGGGAATAATCCTTGAGTTTGAGTTTGGCACCAACTGGTCGAACTACAGCTGGTTTGTAGGAGACATATTTGGAGCACCGCTTGCCATAGAGGGCATATTGGCGTTCTTTATGGAATCGACATTCATAGCGGTGATGTTCTTCGGATGGAAGAAAGTGTCGCCCAAGTTCCACTTGGCATCGACATGGCTGACAGCGCTTGGCGCGTCGATATCGGCATTGTGGATTCTTGTGGCAAATGCGTGGATGCAGCACCCGGTGGGAATGGAATTTGACCCCGAGCAGATGCGTAATGTGATGACCGACTTCTGGGCACTTGTGTTGTCGCCGGTAGCAGTGAACAAGTTTATCCATACCGTTCTGAGCGGATGGACACTTGCCGGAGTGTTTGTGGTGGGCGTTAGTGCCTGGCTTCTCTTGAAGAAGCGCAATGTGGCAATGGCAATGCGCAGCATCAAGGTGGGAGCATGGGTAGGCCTTGTGGGCATAGTTCTCACGGTAGGCTCGGGCGATGGCTCGGCAAAGGTGGTATCGCGAGTTCAGCCAATGAAGCTTGCAGCAATGGAAGGCTTGTATCACGGACACCAAGGACAATCGATAGTGGCGATGGGAATTTTGAACCCTGCCAAGACCCACGACAACGATGAAGAAGAATTCCTCTTTGACATTTCGATACCCTACGGACTCTCAATACTCGCCAATGGCGATATGAACTCGTTTGTGCCCGGAGTGAGCGACCTTGTGAAGGGAATCTCGATTGACGAGAATGGCGACACAGTGAACACAGTGTCGTATGCCGAGCGAATCAGCCGCGGAAAACTTGCCCAAGAGGCACTGCGCAACTTTGATGCAGCCAAGGCACAGGGCGACAATGCGGCAATGGAAGCAGCGAGAGCCGACCTGAAAGCCAACTTCGACTACTTCGGCTATGGCTATCTGAACAGTGTGGATGAAGCAATACCGAATGTTCAGCTTGTGTTCTATTCGTTCCACATTATGGTGGTTCTTGGCGGATATTTCATGATCTTCTTCGTGCTGGTGCTCTTCTTTGTGTATAAGAAAGAGAATTGGCTCACCGGCAACCGCTGGATACAGCTCATAGCCATTGCCACGATTCCACTTGTGTGGATATGCAGCGAGGCAGGCTGGATAGTAGCCGAGGTGGGACGCCAACCCTGGACGATAGAGGGACTTCTGCCCAACTGCGCAGCCGTGTCGGCAATACCTACCACATCGGTGATGATTACCTTCTTTATCTTTGTGGTGGTGTTTGTGGGCTTCCTTGCAGCAGAGTTCAAGATAATGCTGAGCCAAATCTCGAAGAAATCGAAAGAAGACTTGGATAAGGCACAATTATAATTCAGACTGAAACAAAATACATTAAATAGATATGTTTACACTCGAATTTCTTCAACAATATTGGTGGTTCCTGATTTCAGTGTTAGGTGCCATATTGGTTTTCCTGCTGCTGATACAAGGAGGACAATCGCTTCTTTTCGAGGCACGCAATGAGATGGAGCGCACTATGATGGTGAATGCTCTGGGCCGTAAGTGGGAGTTGTCGTTTACCACACTTGTGGTGTTTGGCGGAGCATTTTTTGCCTCGTTCCCGCTATTCTACTCAACGAGCTTTGGTGGTGCCTACTGGGTCTGGATATTGATATTGCTCACCTTTGTGTTACAGGCAGTGAGCTATGAGTTCCGCTCAAAGAAGGGCAATGTGTATGGCACAGGCGTGTATGACGCATTTCTTGCGATAGGTGGAGCGCTTGCGTGCATCTTGCTTGGAGCAGCAGTGAGCACCTTCTTCTTTGGAGCAGAGTTCACAGTGGAGAAGCAAAATCTTGTGAGCGGAGCGTCGCCGATAATCTCGACATGGGCTCCGACGCATGGTTTTGAGGCATTCCTTTGCTGGGAAAACATATTGCTTGGCTTGGTGGTGCTTTTGCTTGCCCGCACACTTGCGGCAATGTTCTTCGTAAAGACAATCGACGGCGGACTCCCATTCAAGGAGCGTTGCAAATTAATGGTGATGCGCTACGGCATAGCGTTTGCAGTGCTGTTTGTGGTGTATGCAGTATGCCTTATGTGTGCCGACGGCTATCAATGGGCAGCCGATGGCACGATAGAGAAGGTAGCCAACAAATACTTTTGGAACCTGATAGAGATGTGGTGGGTTGCCGGAGTGCTTTTGGTGGGCGTGGTGCTAGTGCTCTACGCGATAGTGCGCACAGCATTCACCAAGGACTACGACAACGGCATCTGGCCTTGTGGCATAGGCACAGTGCTTGTGGTGCTGAGCCTCTTCTGGATAGCCGGATATAATCACACAGCCTATTATCCGTCGCTGCTCGACATGCAGAGCTCGCTGACGATAGCCAACAGCTCGTCGAGCGAGTTTACGCTCACAGCGATGAGCATAGTGTCGGTGCTTGTGCCGTTTGTGGCAGCTTATATCATCTATGCATGGTGGTCGCTCACACGCAAGCCTATCACTCCCGAGGAAATGGAAGGAAAGGACCACAAATATTGATATTTTGATAGCGATATTTGGTGAATAAATAAAATAGGGTTATCTTCGCAATAGAATTGGAGATAACCCTATTTTTTATGCTTTTGCGCAAATGAGAAAGTGCGAGAGCAATAATGATAACAGAAAAACAGAACAGATTGAGCGATTTCTACAAGACATTGAAAGCCCCAAGTGAGGGATTATATAAGGAGAAGATGAGCAAATTCATCTCCTTTGCCGTGCCTGTGACTACAGCCGAAGAGGCAAAGGAAGTGATAAAACGCTATCAGAAAGAATATTACGACGCACGGCACGTGTGCTGGGCATATATGATAGGAGCGGCACGCACTGAATTTCTAAGCAACGACAACGGGGAGCCATCGGGCACAGCCGGGAAGCCTATATTGGGACAAATCAATTCGTTTGAACTCACCAATGTGGTGATAGTGGTGGTGCGCTATTTCGGAGGAATAAAGCTCGGAACGTCGGGGCTTATAGTGGCATATCGTGAGGCGGCTGCAGAAGCCATCAGAGCCGGAGAAATCATAGAATGTCACGAGCAGGGCACGGTGTCGTTTTCTTTCCCATACTTGGGAATGAATGATGTGATGAAACTTGTGAAAACCGAAAATCTCACCATAGTGTCGCAAGAATTTGACAACCTGTGCACCATGACCGTGCAGACACGCGCCGACAATGTGGAGCCACTCACACGCCGCATAGCAGATATCGACGGGACGTCGATAATCGGCTGACGGAAGCCTTCGAGCTTAGAAGGCAGTCATTTCGTCGATAGGTGCAGCGCCGCCGAAATCGTCGTCGGAAGCTGCAGGATCGTCGAAATCGTCGATGTGAGAAGAAGTGTCGATGCGGCAAAGCAAGTCGATGAGAGTGATGAGAGCCGACGAATCATCGTCGAGAGGCTTTACCTTGCAAGAGATTTTCTCGCTCGACTCAAATGCAAGAACAACATTATATCCCTCGGCAGTGACATTGAGGCAGATGGGAGACTCAGCGAAGATCTGTTTCAACTCGGCGTCGGAAACCGGGGTGGAGTCGATATCGTCGGTATTGAGCTTGAAATAAACATACTTATTATTTAGGACACCCACAGTGATTCGCTGATTGAAATATTCGTAGATATTCTCATTGCCAACTTGCTGCGGATGCTTGCCATACTTGGCAGCCACACGGTTGAGCTCGGCAATCACAGCATCGGTGTCGGTTGAAGCCATAGCAACTACCACATTGTATTCGTCGATAAAGTCGGGGTCGAGGCTAATACCGATGGCAACGGGACCGTCGATAGAGTTGATTATTTTCTTGAAATCGAAATCGCGGATAATGGGGAAAGCGCGAGCTGTGGAGAGGAGATTGGAGACAGGCTTCATCTGTAAGAGTACGTTACCCCGCAGACTTGCAGAGAACATTGTGGACATTGAAGCCGGCATTACCGAGAGGAAATCGGCAGAAGGCTTAGATATGAGAGATCCAAACATCATTTTATAAGCTGAAGAAGGCTTTGCAATCACTTTGGCATCAACATCGAGCGACTTGCGGAGGTTGATGGTCATGGCGAGAGCATCAATTTCCATGCCCGAGAGTACATCGGTTGCAGAAAAGCCGGAGAAGCTGAGCTGCTTCAATGCCGCTTGCTTGCAAAGCGACTGAACGGCGATATAGGCAGTTGCGTCGGCATCGCCTTCGAGAGCCTTGAGAATAGAAGTGTTGTCGGCAAGACGCTTACCATCGCGTTTCATCATGGCAGCCACGGCATCGGTGAGCTTTGCAACGTTGCTCGACGACTTGGCCGCGCCAATGAAAAGGATATCGTCGGCAATGGCATAAAGAGTTCCATCGTTGAGAATGTAGTCGATGCCCTTGGCGCTTTGCATGGAATTTTCGTTGCAGAGGTTGCACAGCCACTTACGGGTGGCTCCGGAGTCGCTGAGGGGAGCGATGAATTCTTGTGAAAACTCGGGAGATGCACTGAAGAGATAAGCAGGCTCGGAGAAGCAGATGCCCGAAGCCGGAAGCGACTTCAAAAGGCGAGCGAAGAAAGAGTGATTGTGCAGGTTGAAAATGTCGGCAATTTCACCCGGGAAAGAAAGGGCGCCATCGTCGGTGAGGAGATTGTTGCTGTTGCACACAGCAGCCATATTGATTTTCACCACCATTGAGGGATTCTCGGGAATAACACGAAGCAGCTCATCGCCGCTCTTGCTGCAAGCTGCTAAAAAAAGCAAAATAGCAGTGCAAAACAGATATTTTAATGACTTCATAATCGCATATAAATATTAAATGTGAGGCAAAATTACAAAAAAGAGAGACTAAAGCGACTAATATTATGAAATTTAACAATATTATTTTTGCTTTATTGCAAAGAAAATGCTAAATTTGAGCGACAAAAAGCAATAATGCTGATTATGGATATAGAAGAAATTATTCGAGCAATCATCGACCAGCATCGAAGCATTGACTTTGTAGAGAAAGAGTTTCAGCGCCGATTGAGTGACGACCTTGAATTGAGGGAGTCATATAAAGAGTGGTGCGATGAATTGGGCTATTCGCCAAAAACCGGCTATATGGATTATATTGAGGAGATTTTTGAATCGGAGAACTCGGTGTGGGATTCGTTGTCGGAATTTGGGGAAGATGATGCATGACTGCGTGCCCGAAGGCTGAATATAGGCATTAAAGCAAAAAGGAAAAGGACAATCAAATAAGAACAGAATATTTTGGAGAACAAACTTCGACTTCCCGCAGAGTGGGAACCGCAATCGGCTGTGCTGATAGCATGGCCCCACGAGCACACCGACTGGAACTATATGCTCGATGAAGTGACAGAATGCTACAAGAACATAGCAAATGCCATACTTGCAGACGAGCATCTGATAGTGGCATCGCTCATCGACCCCATAAAACTGATTGACAGCATCGACAGCCCCCACAAGTGGAGGCTTATGCCATATCAGATAGTGACCAACGACACTTGGGCACGCGACTTTGGACCAATAACCATGCTTGACGGAGAGGGACGCCCGGTGTTGCTGGATTTTGTGTTTAACGCATGGGGAATGAAATTTGCCGCCAATTACGACAACCTCATCACGCAAATGCTGGAGCTTTATGGGGCATTTGAATGCCCTGTGGAAGGCCATTTGGAATTTGTGCTCGAAGGAGGCTCAATTGAGAGCGACGGCAAGGGCTGCATACTCACCACCGAGGAGTGTATGACATCGATCAACCGCAACGGACACATGACATTTGAGCAGGTGGATGCTTATCTCAAAAAGACTTTTAATGCAAGGAAGATAGTGTGGTTATATCATGGTGCACTTGAGGGTGATGATACCGACGGACACATCGACACGCTTGCACGTTTTGCCCCCGATGACACAATATTATATGTGGGATGCGATGATGCCGGCGACTCACACTATAAGAAGCTGAAAAAGATGGAGCAGGAGCTGCGTGAGGCAACAAATGCCGATGGCAAGCCGTTCAGGCTGATTAAGTTGCCATTCCCTGATGCAATATATGATGAATACGGATTCCGGCTGCCGGCTACATACGCCAATTTCTTGATTACCAACAAGAGTGTGCTTGTTCCCACATATGCGCAGCCTGAGAACGACCTAAAGGCATTGGAGCTGATTGCCGAGGCATTTCCCGGACGCAGAGTAGTGGGAATAGATTGCAGGGCGCTGATAAAGCAGCACGGTTCGCTTCACTGTGTGACTATGCAACTGCCCAAGGGAGTTATTGAAGAATAACCGGTGCAGCAATTTGCCCGAAATGGTTTGATGAAGGTTTGATAATATGATGACGATGGAAAAGACAATAAAAATAGGAATAGTGCAACAAGCCAACACGGCTTCGGTTGCCGACAACCGCGCCCGCCTCAAGGCGAAGGTGCGCAAAGTGGCAGAACAGGGCGCAGAGCTGGTGGTGCTGCAAGAGCTTCACGACTCGCTCTACTTTTGCCAAGTGGAATCGACAGATAACTTCGACCTTGCCGTATCGATTCCCGGAGCAGAAACGGCAGAATATGCCACGCTTGCCAAGGAGCTTGGCATAGTGCTTGTGACGTCGCTCTTTGAGCGCCGGGCAGCAGGACTATATCATAACACGGCAGTGGTATTTGAGAAAGACGGAACAATAGCCGGGAAATACCGCAAGATGCACATCCCCGACGATCCTGCCTATTATGAGAAATTCTATTTCACCCCCGGTGACCTTGGCTTTGAGCCAATCGACACATCGGTGGGACGGCTTGGTGTGCTGGTGTGCTGGGACCAATGGTATCCCGAGGCAGCACGCATAATGGCACTGAAGGGTGCTGATATGCTGATTTATCCCACGGCAATAGGTTGGGAGAGCAGCGACACCGATGCCGAGAAGAGTCGCCAGCGTGATGCATGGATTATTACGCAGCGTGCACACGCCGTTGCCAACGGATTGCCGGTGATATCGGTGAACCGCACAGGACATGAGATTGACCCATCGGGAATGACGAATGGCATACAATTTTGGGGCAGTAGCTTTGTGGCAGGGCCACAAGGCGAGTTCTTGTATCAGGCACCAAGTGATGCCGAGGTGGAACAAGTGGTGGAGGTGAGCCTCACGCGGTCGGAGCAAGTGCGTCGCTGGTGGCCATTCCTTCGCGATCGCCGCATTGATGAGTTTTCACAACTTGCCAAGCGATACCTTGATTGATAACACTTGATTCAATAAATGGGGAACAAGCCAGTAGGCTGGAAATCCCTGTTTTGTGAAGGAAATAACAGCCCCTGCCGCTCTATCTGTGGCAGGGGCTTATGTTATGAATTGTAGTGCTTAGAATGTGAAGTGGAGCTGAATGCGGAGACCGCTCTTGTCAACGCCCGGGGTATCGCGGTAGGTGAGACGCCACACATAGTCGAGGCGCAGAATGGTGAAGATGTTGTCGAGCCCGACACCAATTTCCATATAAGGCTCCTTGCCCATTGGATTGCAGTGAGCAGCAGTGGGAAATCGGAAGAGACTATTGTTGAGCTCGGGATTGTTGCTGTCTTTAAGTTTGCCGTATAGTCCGCGGAACGAGAAAGCTTCGCGCAGCTTCAAGTATTTGATGAGCGGAATGCGGTTGAGAATTGCGCCGTTTGCCCAGTAGGTGAAATCCCAGGAGAGATATTGGTCGTTGGCAAACTCCATAGCATTCATGAGCGGATAAGATTCGGGCTGAATGGTGTAGGAGAGGTTGGCATTAGGGAGGAGGAGGTTAGGGTAGGAAACTTCGCTCCACACCTTCCCGGCTTTGAGAATGATGTCGGTGTAGCCGAAAGCAGAGAACCAGAAGCGCTTCTGAATGCTCAACTCAGTTTTATTGACGGTGAAGAGGCTACCCATGAATCCCTTTGGTGCATAGGTGTGAGTGAGAGTGAATACCGGTGCATCGAGGTTAATGGGAATGCGGTAGCTCTTGGTTTGATAAAACTTTTCGCCCGGGGCATAACGCAGGGTGACATTGAACATAGCTTCGCGATAGCGGTTATATACATTTCCGTAACCGTCGATGAAAGGCAGCACGGCGGTTGCCTCCTGAATATCGTGCTCAAAGCCAAGCTGCAACGAGAAACCGCTTTCGGTTTCGAGGGTGTAGTCGAGATTAGTCTTGCGCAGGTAGGTCATCTTGTCATCGCGCTTACGCTTGAGGGCGAGGAAGACGTTATCCATATTTGTGAAGAAATAGTGCTGACCGAGCTGATCGACATCGTAAGAGTGCGAAAGTTTTACGGAGTGAATAGGGAACTCGCGGGAGTGATATTTTTTCTCGGTGAAGGAGTATTCGAGCTCGCCATTGTATTTAAGCTTCTGGTCGCCAAGTCCGTAAGCGACGTATCCGCGGGCAAACCAGTGCTTGCTGAGATTGGCAGTGGTCATACCACCCACACGCATTCTCATTCCCTCGATGGGGTTTCCGCTGAGGGTGGTGTTCATGGGGCCGAAATCGAATTTGCTGTCGGAGGAAGTGGAGATATATCCCGACACGAGGATTGTGATTACTTTTTCGGTCCAGTAGAAAATGGGCACTTCGCGCAGCTTAGTGAGCAAGCCTTTGATGGCATTTTCCTTGTCTTTGATAGGCACTTGGCGGTTTTCTTTCCAAAATTCGTCGGGCATAAACTCGGCATCGGCATTGACGATGGTTTTGCCTTCGCGACTGAAGACGTCGATGTCGGCAGGTGGGTCGAAGTTGTGGTTGTCGTAGCAGGTGGTGCGACGGGCGTAGAGCCCTTGTGTCCCTTTCATGATTTGGAACTCCACGGTCATATCGTCGCGGGTCTTGATGCGGGAGCCATCGGGAGCTTTAACGAAATCCTGAATGATTGTGATGCTCTCCACATAGTTGAGGTTGATCGACTTTGGCACATTGAGCTTCACGCGCTTGATGAAGAGAGTGGAATCGTTGAGTGGCACATAGATGCGTCCCAGAAATCCAAACGACTCGGGAGTGAACGGGGAGAAGCTTAGCTCGATGCACTTGACGCCATCGATATTGATGGTGTCGCTGAGATAGTATTTATAGTAATCAACGCCGATTTTTGATAGAGGGCTTACGAAGCGGTTTTGCATCATAGTGACGTCGTTGCTGAAGATGTCGATTTCGCGGAACACGTCTTCGAGAAAGCGCTGGACACTCTCCTGGTCGAAGGCTTCATCAATGCCGGCACGCTTAGTGCCACGCACAATCTCCTTGAAGCTCTCGGGCGAGTGACGGTAGTGGCAGTCGCTCACTTTCTCTTTCACCGACACGGTGAGAATGGGCTTGCCCGAAACTTCGGAGGTGTCGAGATAGTCGAAAATGAATTTGAACTTGCCCATGAGCCAGTTTTTCTTCTGCTTTTCGGAGAAATCGTTGAGGCCCATGGTGATTTTTTCATACTTGTTGTAGTTGTAGAAGTCGTGGTTTTTGGGGTCGTATCCGTGCTTCTGAGCCATAAGCCGCTTCACAAATTCCACGGCAGGATTGTTCTTTTTTGAGTATTTTTCCTTTTTAGGTTTCACCACCAGCTCTTTGAGAGCAACGCCTGTGGGAACGAGGTCAACTGTTATGTTGTTGGTTTCGCCCTTGTTGACAAATATATTCTTGGTGGTGTAGCCCATAGTGGAAACTTCGAGGCTGATGAAATTGACCGAAGTTGTGATAGAGAAGCTGCCGTTCTCGTCGGTCATAATACCACGGTCGGAACCACGAAGGAAGATAGCGACAAAAGGCAGAGGGTCGCGAGTGAGAGAGTCGCGCACCACGCCCTTCACCACAGTGGGTGCTATGGGATGCTGGGCAAAGGCTGTAATCGGCGATATAGCCAGGGTGAGTAGTAAATAGCAAATAAACAGAATCTTTTTAATCATCAAAAAATTGCAAGTATTTGTTTTTCGGGTTGCAAAATTACTAAATTTTGATGAAAAGAAAATGTGCTGAATTGCGGAAATATTAGTAGAAAGGACATATTTTGCGACAAAAAATCGAGTAATAATAGTAAAATTGGCACATAAAATATAAATTTGCACAAAAAAATTGATGAAAAATGGGAAAGGAGATAGAACATAAATATTTGGTAAGTGGCGACGGCTATAAAGCTATGGCTGTGGAGAGCCGCTGCATAAAGCAGGGATATATTTCGCGACAAGTGAATGGCACTGTGAGGGTCAGGACTATCGGCGACAGTGCCCGACTCACCATCAAGGGACGCACTGTGGGCGATGCCCGAAGTGAATATGAGTATGCAATTCCGGTGAGTGATGCCGAGGAGATGCTCGCGACGCTGTGCGCGCAGCCAATAATCAGCAAAACGCGCTACATTGTGCCATTTGGAGGCAATGTGTGGGAGGTGGATGAGTTTCATGGTGCACTTGAAGGGCTGACGGTGGCTGAGATAGAGATTCCGGCATCGGATTACAGCTATGAATTGCCTGAATTTGTGGGACGTAATGTTACTGCAGATGCCCGATATTATAATGCAAATCTTGTGGGGAAGAGTTATGCCGACCTTGAGGGGAAACACTCGGCAGAGTAGCTTTTTTTGATTTTTTAGTGTTTTTATATTGGCATAATTGTGTAACTTTGCACGAAATTTAATAAAAACGAAAAAGAAATGGCAAATTGGTTTGAATGTAAAGTAAAATATGTGAGAATGCTCGAGACCGGTCAACAGAAGGCTGTGAATGAGCCTTATTTGGTTGATGCACTGTCGTTTACTGAGGCAGAGTCGCGCATTACAGAGGAAATGGCTCCGTTTATTTCGGGCGAATTTACAGTGAGTGCAGTGAAGCGAGAGAAGCTGAGCGAAGTGTTCTATGATGAGACCGGCGACAAGTGGTATAAGGTGAAATATAATATTATCACAGTAGATGAGAAGACTGCTGTGGAGAAGAAAACTACCGTCACCACACTTGTTCAGGCAGCCAACTTCCAGGCCGCACTCGACAACTTCATGGAGGGCATGAAGGGCACAATGGCTGATTTTGAGATTGCTTCAATCACTGAGACAGCCTTGATGGATGTGTTCCCGGTGAAGCTGGGCGAGATGAAAGAGGCAAAATAGGAAAGAGGATTTTGCCTGACAAGAGACAGGACACGTCGGACGGGTTAGATAGGTCGAACAGGTCGGACGGGTCAGAGAGGGGACGTTTTTTGATTGATGTGTAACCCTATAATTGTCAATTAAATGACTGATTTTGAGAATATAGGAAAACAGATATTGAAATATGGCAGCGAGCTTCCCGATGGGGTGAAGCTCGTTGCTGTTTCAAAATTCCATCCGGTAGATGCTTTGCGTGCTGCATACGATGCCGGACAACGCATATTTGGTGAGAGCCGTGTTCAGGAGATTCAGCAGAAGCACCGTGAGATGCCCGAAGATGTGGAATGGCATTTTATCGGCCACTTGCAGACCAACAAGGTGCGAGCACTTGTGCCATACGTTTCGCTGATTCACAGCATCGACAGCTTGCGCCTGCTCGAGTGTGTGGATAGTGAGGCTCGGCGCATTGGTCGCACTGTGGATGTGCTGCTGCAATTGCATGTGGCACAGGAGGAAACCAAGTTTGGATTGACGCCAGAAGAATGTGTGGAGCTTGCCGAGAGCGGTGCCATGGCACGGATGGCGAATGTGAGAGTGTGTGGCGTGATGGGAATGGCAACCAACACCGATGATGAGGCAGAGATAAGGAAGGAATTTGGTAGTATCAGAGACACATTTGCGACGCTGAAAAGCCGATTTTTTGCCGATGCTGCCTATTTCAAGGAGATAAGTATGGGCATGAGCGATGACTATAAAATCGCGATAGAGGAGGGTGCAACGCTTGTGCGCATAGGCACATCAATATTTGGAGCGCGTGAATATTGAATTTTTGGGGAGAAAGTGCACGGTTTTTCAAAAATAATTACTACCTTTACCGATGCTTACTTAATAGAGCCCCGTCGGGATGATGTAGAGGGATAAACACAGGCAGACGGGAAAATAGTTGAAAATAACAAATTAACTAAATATCAAAACTATAACTAAAATTTAAACTAATGGCACAACAAGCAAAACAGTGGGCAGCGATTATCATGATGATTGCCCTATTCGCAATGATTGCCTTCGTGACCAATCTGTGTTCACCGATGGCAGTAATCGTACAAAACCAATTTGGAGCATCGGAGCTTCAATCGCAAATCGGAAACTATGCCAACTTTGTGGCTTATCTGGTGATGGGAATCCCGTCGGGTATGCTCATTGTGAAGTTTGGCTACAAAAAGACAGCATTGCTTGCACTCATCGTGGGAATCGTGGGCATGGTGCTTGAGCTCCTTTCGGGAACGATGGAGAGCATGTGGATTTATCTTGCCGGAGCATTTATCAGCGGATTCTGCATGTGTATGCTTAACACCGTGGTTAATCCTCTCTTGAACGTGCTTGGAGGCGGTGGCAACAGCGGCAACCAGCTCATTCAGATAGGTGGAGCATTCAACAGCGCAGCTGCCGTGGCAGTATATATTATTCTTGGCGCCCTCATTGGTGAGGTTACGAAAGAGACAGCTATTGTGGATGCAGCACCGGCAATGTATATTGCCCTTGGTATCTTCGTGGCAGCATTCCTTGTGCTTCTCTTCACTAAGGTAGAGGAGCCGAAGCAGGAGCCTGTAAAGACCGAGCTTATCACAGGAGCATTGAAGCACCGCCACTTTGCACTTGGTGCACTTGCAATCTTCCTTTATATGTCGGTAGAGGTAGGAACTCCTACATATATGATTAAGTATCTCACACAGGATGCAGGTGTGGCAGCAGGTGTGGCAACACTGATTGCAGCCGTGTATTGGTTCATGATGTTCATCGGCCGTTCGGTAGGTGGGGCAATTGGTGGCAAGGTGTCGAGCCGTGCAATGGTGGGCACAACAGCCGCAGTGGCAATTGCACTTATCGCATTTGGAATGTTTGCTCCCGACACATTGAGAGTGGAAGTACCCGGAGTTGACTGGGCTAACTTGAACATGATATGGGTGGAAGTGCCCGTTGGCGTAGCAGCGTTTATCCTTGTGGGTCTTTGCACCTCGGTGATGTGGGGAGGAATCTTCAACATGGCAGTAGAGGGACTTGGTAAATACACAGCAGCAGCATCGGGAATCTTTATGACAATGGTGTTTGGTTGCGCAGTGATGGTGGCAATCCAGGCTTATGTTGTTGACCTCACCGGCAGCTACCTCACCAGCTACTTCATTCCGTTGCTTTGCGCAGCCT
>JBJFEF010000325.1:13201-15526 GCA_051890435.1 Muribaculaceae bacterium | reverse complement strand
AATTTGAAAATTATCCTTACCTTTGCTTTTTGAAATGCGGCGAATGGCGATGCTCGCTCTGCGCCGCCACTAAAAACAAGAATAAGTATGACTTTGAAGATTAAGCAATATATCGGAAAAGGGTGCCGCATGGTGGCGGTGATGGTGGTGGCTGTGGTGGCTGCTATTGGGGCTGTGTCGTGCAGCATAAGCTACAAGATGAATGGTGCTGCTCTCGACTATAGCATCTACAAGACTATCTCGATTTCGGAATTTCCTATTCGTGCCGCTCTGGTGTATCCGCCTTTGCAGCAGACGTTTGAGAACAAGATGATCGACATGGTGACGCGCCAGACGCGCCTCCGCGTGATCGACTCCAACAACTCCGATCTTCGCATTGAGGGCGAAATCACGGGCTACAGCCTGTCGCCCCAAGCCGTCAACGACAACGCCTACGCTTCGCAGACGCGCCTCACCATCACGGTGCGCGTGAAGTTTATCAACAGCAAGGACTCGAGCCAAGATGTTGACCAGTCGTTCTCGGCTTATCGCGACTTCTCAAGCGACCAGATGCTCACTGATGTGCAAGACGAGCTATGCTCGCAAATCAGCGACGAGCTCACCAACCTCATCTTCAATGCTACCCTCGGCAACTGGTAGCAGAGAAACCCCTATTAGACCAATTAGTCCTATTAGACTTATTAGTCCTATAAGACCAATAGGAAAGCAATATTGAAAAAAACAATATAAAAATGAACGACATTGCCGGTGATATCAGCCGATTGCTCGCTGAGCCTGACGCTCAGGTGAGCCGCGAGTGGATGGAAGAGGCGCAGAGAGATTATCCCTACTTCGCCCTGCCGCTGCTCATCTTCTTGCAGCGCAACAGCGTGGAGCCGGAGGAGCGCAGCCGCCTTCTTGCCCGACTTTCAACACTCTCAGCCGACCGTGTGGCGCTCTTCGACGCCCTCGGCGAAGACTCGTCGCGCTTTGCCGGATTCTATCCTCCCGAGGAGCGCGAGGCCTCGCCCGACACCGACACCACCATCACCTCGTTCCTCGACCGCTTTGGCAACAACGACGAGAAGGAGCTTGCCGTGCTCAACCAGATGATTTTCAATCCCGTGCCCGACTACTCCACCGTGCTTGCCGCCGAGGAGGAACGCAGCACTCCGAGCGAACAGGAAATAAGCGGCGAAGGCGTGAGCGAAACCGACGCCCTCATCAACAAGTTTATCGCCCAATCGAAGGAAAAAATGGGGCACTTCCCTGCCACCGTGGTCGATAATCCCGTGTCGGCTGAGCAAGAGCCCGAAACTGTGCCTTCCGACCCGATAAAGAAGCCAAATCAGGTGGATGACTCCACTTTTAGCGAAAGTTTGGCTAAAATTTACATAAAACAAGGCAAATATTCCAAAGCTTTGGAAATTATTAAAAACATAAGTTTGAAATTTCCAGAAAAAAGTATTTACTTTGCAGACCAAATTCGTTTTTTGCGAAAATTGGTAATAATTGAGCAAATAAAAAACAAAAAGTAGAATATGTACGCATTATTGACAATTTTGATTCTTTTGGCATCAGTCCTCTTGATTGGTGTAGTGTTAATCCAGAAATCTAAGGGTGGAGGTCTTGCTTCCAACTTCGCAAGCTCTAACCAGATTATGGGAGTACGCAAAACAACCGACTTCGTGGAGAAGGCAACATGGACACTCGCAATCGTGGTGTGTGTTCTCAGCATCCTCACAGCATTCGTTGCTCCCCGCGACCTCGTTGAAGGCGGTTCACGCGTAAGCAATGCACCCAAGCAGGAGCAGCAAGCTACTCCATTTGCCACTCAGAAGCAAGCTCCCGCAGCTGAGGCTCCCGCCACTCCTGCACCCGAGGCTCCTGCACAGGGCAAGTAATTGAGAGACAAGCTTCAAGGCAAGGCATCTCCTTGCCTGCAATGATGCAACACTCCAATAGCAACACGTTAAGCGGTTTGGCTCCATGCCATTCCGCTTTTGTTGCTTGTGCCTGCTACAAGCGCACCAGCCACCTTGCCACTCTCCCGCCACACTTCACTCTCCTCTCCCAGCCATCCACAGGCGAGCCCACCTAAGGGCTCCGAGAGCTTTGAGCACCTCTCCTTCCTGCCGAAAATTTGGTGGATTAGCAGAAAATGCGTAAATTCGCAAGCAATAACTATTTATACCATTCCATTAGCATGAACATCAAGCCCTATATAGGCATTTGGCTGATTCTCGCCGTTGCTCTCGCAGCAATAGTGGGATTGTCGCTGCTGTCGCCCATCGAGATTTTCGGGGTTGAAGTGCAGCGCTCCACCTTTGTGGATGTGCTAAGCAC
>JBJFEF010000325.1:0-13101 GCA_051890435.1 Muribaculaceae bacterium | reverse complement strand
AAAAAATGAATCATCTCATCGACAACATATTGCACCAGCTCACCTTCGACCCTGCCAATCCCATGCTTTTCTCGTGTGGATTGTTTTGGGTGCTGTTTCTCGTGTTTCTGCCGGTGTATGCCATGCTGAAGCACCGCCGCACGCAAATGATGATTTTCGTGCTCGCTTTCAGCCTCTATTTCTATTACAAATCGAGCGGCTGGTTCTTCTTGCTGCTGGTGTGCACCTCGCTATCCGACTGGCTGCTGTCGCACGCCATTGCCCGCAGCCGTGCGACTCACACACGCCGGCTGCTCACCGCACTCTCCATCACCATATCGCTGTCGGTGCTGGGCTATTTCAAGTATGCCAACTTCTTGGTGTGGAACTTGTGCGCCATTGTGGGCAGCAACTTCCAGCCCCTCGACATCATTCTGCCCGTGGGAATATCATTCTACACCTTCCAGTCGATAAGCTATGTGGTCGATGTGTATAAGCAGCGAATCGCTCCCACAAGCTCGTGGCTCGAATATGCCTTCTATCTCTCATTCTTCCCACAACTCGTGGCAGGTCCCATTGTGCGTGCCGACTATTTTCTGCCGCAACTGCACGACAACCGCCCTGCCACACGCGAAATGACCTACTCCGGACTGTGGCTCGTGATGGTGGGAATAGTGAAGAAAGCAATCATCGCCGACTACATCGCCCAATACAACGACCTCATCTTCTCCAATCCCGGAGGATATGGCGGTGTGGAAACGCTCATGGGCATTGCCGGATATACGATGCAGATCTATTGCGACTTCTCAGGCTACAGCGACATGGCAATAGGCATCGCGCTGATTCTCGGCTTCCGCCTGTCGGAAAACTTCCGTCTGCCCTACCAGTCGCAAAACATCACCGAATTCTGGCGCCGCTGGCACATCTCGCTCTCATCGTGGCTACGCGACTACATCTACATCCCTCTTGGCGGTAACCGCCACGGTCGCTTCCGAACCTACCTCAACAACCTTGCCACCATGCTGCTGGGCGGACTGTGGCACGGCGCTGCATGGAAATTCGTGTTCTGGGGCGGAATGCACGGCGTGGGACTGATGACTCACAAAGCGCTGAAGCCGTGGCTCGACCGCCTGCCCGACACACTCCTCACCCGCATCGCCAGCCGCACCATCACCATCATCTTTGTGGCTCTGCTGTGGGTGTTCTTCCGTGCCGACTCCTTCGGCGACGCGGCAACGATAATCGCCTGCGCCTTCACCACCTTCGATGCCTCACACATCGTGCCATTCCTCACCGAGCGCAGCACCTGGTGCGTGATGATGGCAGTGATAATTTCACTCCACTGCGTGCCTATGGAGTGGCTTGAGCGGGCATCGCAGTGGTTTGTAGGCACACCCTGGGTGGTGAAACTGCTGATCTTCATCGCCGTAGTGCAGCTCACCTTGCAGTTTATGAGTGCCGAAGTGAAGCCCTTCATCTACTTCCAGTTCTAATTATTAGTCGGATTTCGTCACTTTTCCACCCGATTATTAGTCGGATTTCAGCACTTTCGCCCCCAATTATTTGTCGGATTTCGTCAAAAACAAGGGTAATTATTAGTCGGATTTCGTCAAAATCACCCATTTTATTTGCTGAATATCAAAGATTTAACTTTATAAAAAATTAGTGCCGTGGCCGGGGATAGGTGGCATGTGAGCAAAAAACAATGCGGATTTTTGTTTTTGCTACCGATTTGCACTATCTTTATACCCGATTTTGGTGCAGAAAAAACCGCTCATTTTGAATGGCGCACGCCAAGGTGGGAAAGACGTGGGCATTGCGTGAGTTTGCACTGAAAAGTGTGTCTTTACACTGTCGTTAATAACCCTTTTAAATCGAGAATTTTTATGGCATCAAAATTTGGAAATACATGGTGGGGAAAGCAATGGCTCGGAGCACTCGAGCACATCGACTACGCTAACCGCATTCCACGCGGCGCACGATATGCTCGCAATGGTATGGTTCGCGACATAACATTTCTGGGGAATGTGGTTACTGCAAAAGTACAAGGAAGCCGTCCAAGTCCCTACAAAGAGATAATCGCCCTTGAGAAATTCGATTCCGACTCAATCGACAAGCTCATAAAAGAACTACAGTCACACCCGATTGTGCTCAGCCGACTGTTCAATCGCCAGCTCGACGAGTCGGTTCTTGAGATGGCTAAAAAAGCCGGAATGGAGCTGTTCCCTCACCGATGGTCCGACCTTAAAATGCAGTGTTCATGCCCCGATTGGGCGGTTCCTTGCAAGCATCTTGCCGCTGTAATCTACAAAATCAGCATGGAAATCGACAATAATCCTTTGCTGGTGTTTTCGCTTTATGGAGTGGATTTACTCCAAGAGCTGCAACAGCGCAAGATTCTGGTGGGTAATACTGCCGGAATAATGCAGGTGGAAGATGTGTCGGCTGTGCTCGGCGACGAGGAAAAGCACCTCTATCTGCCCGGTGATGAGCTTCCGGAAAATGCTTTTTCCGCTCCCGACTACACCTCACTCCCCGACCTCTCCCAACTGTTGCCGCAACTCTTACCAGAGTCCCCGGCATTCTGCCTGAAGAACGATTTCAAGGCAGTGTATGCCAAAGAGATTAGCTACATTGCACAAAATGCCACGCGCGTGTTGCTTGGTAAGCGTGCACTCTGCGATGATATGGTTCCGGCCTTGCCGCGCGATGCACGGTGTGATGCCGGTCCGTTCACCGATATTCGCTTCAAGCAACTCATGGAACTTGACCCCGAAAAACTTAGTCACTACGACAACACTGCCATCAATATGCGCAACGCCCTCGTTGCTGCCCTGCAATTAGCCGCAAAAGGGTGTATAGTGCCTCAAATTTACAGTAAGACCTACACAAAAAAGGGGCGTGGAAGGGCGAAGCCTGTTACCGTCACGGAATACTCCATTGTGTGGCAACCGGCTATGCTCGATGCTGCCACGCGCTCGGTGGTGCAGCACACAGGACTGCCAATCGAACTGCTATGCAACACCATCACCCATGTGGTGCCATTGTTGTCGCACTCGGCAAACAACGACACACTCTTTGCATTGTTTTTCCGCGCTATGTCATATAGCTTCGACGACATTGGCGAAAGCAATATCCCGGGCGGCATAAAGACATGGCTTGCCCTCTACTTTATGCGGGGAAAACATGCCATCACATTCAGCGTAGCCGAGAGCTTGAACGAAGATGAATTTCTCGTGGGAGTGCTTGTTGATGACATTCCGCTTAGCAAGATAATGACCCAAAGCCGCTATGCAAAGATGCGAATGGATGTACTCCAGCAAATAACGCTCTTCTGCGACATTATAGAAGGCCTTGCCGACTACATCAATGGCAAAGCCCGGCTTAGAATGGTAATGGACTTGCAACGCTTCACCTCATTCCTCACAAGCGTGATACCCACCATGCAACTGCTTGGTGTGACGGTGGTGCTGCCTAAGTCGCTGCAACAGCTCATAAAACCAAAAGTTACCCTAAGGCTCACCAAGAAGACGCAAGAACCGGGATTCCTGTCGATCAGCGACTTGCTCGACTTCGACTGGCGCGTAGCTCTGGGCAACGAGACGATCACCGTAGCAGAATTTGGCAAATTAATGAAAAAGGCAGGCTCTCTTATCCGATTCAAGGAACAATACATATATATCAACGCCGACGATATGGCACGCTTGCATAAAGCACTTGTCACTCCGGCGAAACTGAAGCCCGGCGAACTGCTTCAAGCGGCTCTGAGTGCAGAGTATCAAGGCGCCCCCGTGCAGCTCACCGATGAGGTGCGCCAACTTATCAAGCAACTGACAAGCCTCGACAGCATAGCTTTGCCACAGGGTCTTAATGCCACGCTGCGCCCTTATCAAGAGCGCGGATTCTCGTGGATGTACCGCAACATGAAAATCGGCTTTGGCAGCATCATTGCCGACGACATGGGATTGGGAAAAACGCTGCAAGTTATCACCCTACTACTAAAGATGAGGGAGGAAGGTTCTTTTGCAAAGAAAAAAGCCTTGGTGATAGTCCCCACAGGCTTGCTCTACAATTGGCAGCAGGAAATTGCACGATTTGCCCCGCAGCTCACAGCCGAAATCTATCACGGTCCGCAGCGTAATCTCAACAGCGACACTACCGCTGCTGCCGACGTGCTGCTCACCACCTACGGCGTGGTGCGCAGCGACATCGACATCATCAAGAAACAGAAATGGCAGGCTGTGGTCATCGACGAAGCACAGAATATCAAGAATAGCGACACCGCCCAGAGCAAGGCAATTAATTCGCTTCAGGCTTCGGCCTACATCGCCATGAGCGGTACGCCGGTGGAAAACCGACTGTCGGAGTTCTGGAGCATTATCAACTTCACCAACAAGGGCTACTTAGGTACATTGCGCGACTTCAACGACAAATATGCCCAACCCATTCAGCGCTTTGGCGACCACAGTGTGGCTGAACGGTTCCGCAAGGTCACTGCTCCTTTCATGATGCGCCGCCTAAAGACCGATAAATCGATTATCAGCGACCTCCCCGACAAAGTGGAACGCAACGAATATGCCTCGCTCACCCCGTCGCAAGCTGCCCTCTACGAGGAGACTGTTGCCCGCTGTATGGCGGTGATTGAGGGAGTCGAGGGCGACGACCCGCAGTCGCTTTTCAAGCGTCAGGGACTGATTCTGCAAATGATTCTTGCCTTGAAGCAAATCTGCAACCACCCGGCACAATTCCTGAAGAACAACGACACCGACTATACTCTATCGGGGAAGGCTGTAATGCTTATCGACCTGCTGCGCAGCATTGTTGATGCCGATGAAAAAGTGCTGGTGTTCACGCAATTCCGCGAAATGGGCGAAATCTTAGAGCGGCTTGTAACCTCGGTGCTCGACGAGCCGGTGATGTTCTACCACGGCGGTTGCTCACTGAATCAGCGCAAAGAAATGGTGGAGCGCTTCCAGACGGGGCGCAACAACCGCATCTTCATCCTGTCGCTCAAAGCTGCCGGCACCGGACT
The DNA here is from genome assembly GCA_051890435.1 of Muribaculaceae bacterium. Classification (GTDB taxonomy): domain Bacteria; phylum Bacteroidota; class Bacteroidia; order Bacteroidales; family Muribaculaceae; genus CALZFJ01. The sequence continues at coordinate 8,090 of JBJFEF010000325.1, read as the reverse complement.
AAACCTCACGGCTGCCTCTCACGTGATTCACTACGACTTGTGGTGGAATCCCGCTGTGGAGGCTCAAGCCACCGACCGTGCCTATCGCATCGGGCAACAGAAAAATGTGCAAGTGCACCGCTTCATCACGCACAACACATTTGAGGAACGCATCGATGCTATGATACAAAACAAGCGCGAACTTGCCGAACTAACGGTGTCGGCAGGCGAAAGTTGGATTGGCCGTCTCTCCAACCGCGAGCTTCACGAATTGTTTGGATAAAACCATATATTTCAGCAACTTAAAAAAACCAATGATATGGCAAAGAGATTTTTGATGCGGATTTTTGCTGCTGCCGTGGCTGCTGTGGTGGCTCTGCCTGTAGCGGCTGAGTCGTTTATGACGCTCGACCATAACCCCTACGGCTACTCTATTGTGCGCAAAGACTACCACGACATAGTGCTCGACCGCTACGGCAATGTTTATGCCACCGAAAAATCGCTCAACTGCAATAGCATTCTCTACGTCGATGATGAGTGTATTGTTTTCAGTCGAGGAAAAGATTATATTTTTGCCACTCACGATGGCAAGGAAATAGAAAAAGTGAGCTATATAGGAAATGAGCTGAAAGATTTGGGATATTACTATGCAAAGAGCCTTAACTACCTATGGGGAATTATTGATAAGCACGGCAAGTGGATTATTGAGCCATCTGCCAAAGACTTGACTAAAGCACCGTTTAGTTTGAGCCGCTATCACTGCATCAAGAAGAAAGACGATGCCACACGAAAATGGGGAATTATAAATCTCGAAGGCGAGTGGGTGGTGCAGCCTCAATTCAAAAGCCAAGACGATATTTATCCGCTCGATGAAAACTCATTCGCTGCCAAGCAGGGCGGCAAGTGGGGCAAGCTCGACACACATGGCAACTGGATAGTTCAGCCACAATACAAGAATTCAGGCGATATACCCCGCAATCCCGACCGCATCAACGAAACGGATTATATCACAAAAACCAATTTAGCCAAAAATGGAGTGTCACAATCCGGTAATGATTTCTACATTCACACTCCTGCCACACTCAAGGAGTGGCTGGAGCTTGCCGTGATGCCGTGGGACGCTTATTCGAAGGACAAAATCAAGGAAATGGAGCCACTTGAGCCATTTCTGAAGCGCAAAATCGAGCCTGAAATCAATGCGTGGCAGAAAAAGGGCGAATTTGAATCGACCGCCGAGTGGCAAAAGCGCGTGAACGAGCGCACACGCCAGGCGAAAATCGATGCGCTCTCAAAGACCTACAAGGCTGAATATTCCAAAATGCTCGATAAGCACAAAAAGGACTATGCAAAGGTGGTGGAAGACTATAAGAAATACTACAACGAGCAATTTGACCTCTATATTGATGCACGCCTACGGGATATTGGCTTCAGCAACGACAAACTCACTCTTTCCACCTACGATGCCGACAACCAGTCATTCATGATTAGCACCGGCTGCTCCATTGGCGACATCTTGCTGCCTGTTCCTCTCGCCGAAGCGAAGAAATTCAAGGAGAAGTGGAACGATGAGTTCCGCCGCTATGCCAAGCTGCACTATGTGCCGAGTGGCGACGACATGGTGCTCTCGTCAATCACTTTTGAGGATGCCTACGGCAAGACCTACACCTACGACAGCAACACCAAGGCGCAATATGCCGTGACCGACATCGACTACAATTTCAAGCCTGTGGAGATTGCCCTGAGCGACGAGGAAGACGTGACCTACACTTTCGACCCGGTGGAGGTAATCAAGCAGTCGGTGGTTCACACCTCTGCTCCCAAGGCTGTGGGCGGCAAGAAGGCTGATGTGAAGCGCAAGAAGGTGATTGCCGGAACACTCGCCGAAGTAGATAAGAACATTCCAAAAAATCCCACCAACGACAGCCGCAACACCTTTGCCGTGATTATCGCCAACGAGGACTACACTCAGGTGCAGCCGGTGGAGTTTGCCGCCAACGACGGACAGACTTTCGCCAAATACTGCACACAGACGCTCGGAATACCCGAGAAGCGCGTGATGACCCACATCAACGCTACCTACGGCGAGATTCTTGATGCTATGCAGAAGCTGAAAGCCCTCGGCGAAGCCTACAATGGCGATATGAACGTGATTTTCTACTACGCCGGACACGGAATACCCGACGAGAGCACTAAGGACGCATATCTGCTGCCTATTGATGCCAACGGCCGCAGCTCAGCTGCCTGCTACAGCCTCAAAAAGCTCATCGAGGAGCTTGGCAACATCGGAGCAAAAACCACCACGGTGTTTATTGATGCTTGCTTCAGCGGTGCAAAGCGCGACAAGGGAATGATTATTGCAGCGCGTGGCGTGGCTATCAAGCCAAAGGATTTTGAGCCACAAGGTAATGTGGTGGTGTTCTCAGCCACACAAGATGATGAAACGGCTATGCCCTATCGCAACAAGAATCACGGATTATTCACCTATTATCTGCTGAAGAAGCTGCAAGACACCAAGGGTGCAGTCACCGTGGGCGAACTGAGCGACTATGTAACCGACCGTGTGCGCAAGGCGTCGGTTGAGGTGAATGGCAAGGCGCAGACTCCCACTGTGCGCACTCCGGTAGCACTGAGCGACTCGTGGCGCACCTGGCGATTGAAATAAGCTACGAGGGAGTAGAGCCTGAGAGGGAGTAGATGGCTGATTTCAGGTGGCGGTAGCCCCACATCCACAGCAGGGGCAATGCCACTCCGGCGATGGTGTAGAGAATCCAGAACATGTCGTCGTGGTGGTCGTGAATCACCATGTGGCAACCTATCTGGCGCGGGTCGAGGCCATAGTATGCGATCTTCATCAGGCTCACCACCTTGAACGAAATGATGTGGAACACATACACATATATCGTCATTTCGCCGCAATGCACGAGCAGTCGCTTGAGCCACCACTCGCGGCTGTCGATAAGGTGCGAAATCTGATGGGTGACGAAGAATCCTGCCACACCGGTGAGTGGCAGCGTAGCCACGTCGCGGATTTTGGGCGTGAGGTTCATTCCAGCCCAGTGATTCATGGTTCCTGCCACAAGAACAGCCACTGCCACTACCATCGCCGTCAAGTAGCCCCAATGGCGCGGATTGAAGCCGCGGGTGATCTCGAAGTGTCGGTAAATCACACCGATGCCGAAGAATAGCACACCCCACGTTTCGCGGATGCCTCCCTGCACCACATTCACCACCTTCAGCCCCCACGAGATGCGCAAAGCCGCAAACCCGATGGCTGCCACGCTGATGAGAGCGGCAATGTGCCAGCCTTTAAGCCGAGTGGTGTGGCTATCAACGAGGCGGAAAAGCACCATGAAGAGTATGCTCGAAATGAGCAATGCCCTGAAAAACCAGAAAGCACCGGCAAGAAACTCGTCGTATCCTGCCATAGCGGTGAAGATGTGCACCACACGCTGCAAGGCCTGCGCCATAGTGTAGGGATGAGTGACGCCGCCCTCCCAGTTGCCGTAGGTTTCATTGAGTATTCCCACCTGGAACATCACATTGTGAATGAGCAGGAAAAAGAGGCTCCACTTCACAAATGGCACATAAAGCCCCTTGAAGCGCTTGCTGCAATAGTCCCACGGCTGCTCCACATTCTTGCGGCTGAAAAAGTAGCCCGCAGTGATGAAGAACAGCGGCATGTGAAAGATGTAGATGAGGCTCATGAGCGTTCCGGGGCACTCGGCGTGTCCTGCCACCATGAGAATTATCGCAATTCCCTTTGCAATATCAATCGAAGAGTTTCTGCCTTGCTGTGCCATGATTCGGTGTGAGATATTTTGGCGATTTCAATCGAAATTCAAGTTGTAGAATGGCTTTATGGTGATGCCATCAAGCGGCATGCGGCACACCACATCGACGATGCGTTGCAAGGTGTCGGGCTGCTCATAGGGATTCTGCACAATGCGGGCGTTCTCACGCTCGGCATCGCTGAGCACACGGTCGAGTCCGCGCGATATTTCTTCAAGCGTAACGCCGCAATCCACCACCGACGCAGCACGCTGGCGGCCGTTCTGGCGCACGCCTATGTTGAGTGTGGGAATGTGCATCGAGGGAACTTCCACAATTCCGCTCGACGAGTTGCCCACCACGGCAGTCATCAGCCGCAGCATCGAGAGATAGCGGCGCTGGCCGTAGCTTGGGCGCACATACGCCCTGTCGGGGTGCGCAGCCACATAGTGCTCAATCATGTCGATAATCACACCGCCGGCAGTGTCGTTGTTGGGATAAGAGAAAAACACCTTGTAGTCGCTGTGGGCATTGAGTGCAGCGAGCAGGTTCTCACACTGCTCGCGAGGCGGCACCGCATCGAGAGTGGCAGGGTGGAAAGTGACAAACAGCGACTTATCGGGAATCGTAGTGCACAGCTCAGCCTCAAGCTCCTCACGGCTCATGTAGCTGGTGTGCAGTATGTTGTAGATGCCGATAGCGCCGGTGTTAAATACGCGCTCGGGAGCTTCGCCAAGCTGAATCACACGGCGGCGACACTCCTCGGTTTCGGTGAGGTGGAGGTGGCTCATCTTGGTGATGGAGTGGCGGATGCTGTCGTCGTAGGCACCCTCGCTCACCGTTCCTCCGGCAATATGCGCAACAGGGATGCGGAAAATCAGTGCTGCACTTGCCACGGCAAGCATTTCATAGCGGTCGCCGAGAATGATGAGCAAGTCGGGGCGCAGAGCCTCAAAGGCATCGGCAAATCCACGCATGCACACGCTCATTGCCACCACGGTGTCGTGGGCAGTGTCGGTGTCGGCAGGCATAGGCACGCGATAGTCGATGTGCAGCCCGTCGCTCTCAATCTCGCGGAAAGTGGCACCATAGCGTTCGCTGAGGTGCATGTTGGTAGCAACGATTTGCAGCTTCACATCGGGGCGGCTATTGAGAGCCTTGGCGATGCCGCTGAGCAATCCCCAGTCGGCACGAGTGCCGGTAGCAATGCAGATTTTTCTCATAATTCAATCAATTCATCATAAGCGAAACTGCGCTTTGCGCGGGTGCCGAGCACTTCGTCCCACTGCATCGGCGAGATGCCGTTGCCGGGGCGCTTCACAGTGATATTCTCCTCGGTGAGAATTTCGCCCTCGGCAATGTTGCGGGCAGCAACGATGCTCTTGCGTGCCACCACCTTGTTGGGGGTTTCGCTTGCAGTGGCATGCTTGTCGGCACTGCCTATCGCCTGCTCCACATTGCGGATGGCATCCACCATAGCTTTGAGTTGGTTAGGCTCGAGCGACGCCTTGTGGTCGGGACCTTCCATGTTGCAATCGAGGGTGAAGTGCTTCTCAATCACCTTTGCACCCATAGCCACAGCGGCGATAGGCACCTCGATGCCGCGGGTGTGGTCGCTATAGCCCACCTTCACGCCAAAACGCTCGGCGATGGTGTGCATTGCGGCAAGATTCACGTCGCACATGGGAGTGGGATACTCGGTGTTGCAGTGCAGCAGGGTGATTTGGTCGCGGCTCAGCCCTCCGCGCTCCAGCACGTCGATAGCAGCGGCAATCTCATCGAGGTTGCTCATTCCGGTTGACATAATCACCGGGCGTCCCTTCTGAGCAATCTTGCGCAAATAAGGCAGATTGGTGATTTCGCCCGACGGCACTTTGTAGAAGTCCATCGCAAGCGGTTCGAGCGTGTCGATCGACACAAGGTCGAAAGGTGTGCTCACAAAGCCTATCCCCACCTCGTCGCACACCGCCTTGAGGCGCACATAGTCGCTGAGTGGCAGGTGGATGGCACGGCACATATCAAGCTGACTCTCATCGCTGCCGGTGGTTTCCTTTTGATACTCAGCCTTTGGGGCGAAAGTGGAAATTACGAGTTCGGGCACGGCAGTCTGGAACTTCACATAGTCGGCTCCGGCACGCTTTGCCTCGTGAATCATCTTCACAGCGAGGTCGTAGTGTCCGTTGTGGTTCACACCCGCCTCGGCAATTATCATCACATGATTATCCATTGCAAAAAATTTTATTGATAAAACATCACCTCACGGAAGTAGCGCGTCATGAGTGTTCCGTCGCGCCACACGCGGCACGGAGTGGCATTCAAGCCCTCACATTCCTCAAGAATCATCTTGGCAATGTCGGCACCTGCCATAATCGAGCAGATTACGCCTCCGCCAAGCCGCGGATTCACCTCCATGAGGAGGAAGCGTTCGTTGCGACGGTCGAAGATAAACTGCAGCGTCACCGGACCGCGGAATTTCAGTTCCTTCAGGGTGCTCTCAGAGAGCGACATCAATGCCGGAATGCGGCGTGTGGCGGTGCGAATCACCTCGCCGCCTGCCGTGGCAAGGCGGATGCGGGGCACAGCGCACTTCACCTCGCCGTCGGTGGTGCCTACGTAGCAATCCACGGTGTATTCGTCGCGCTCGGCGATGTATTCCTGAATAAGATATTCGCCCAATGGCTTCGGAGCACGGCGCAGCTCCTCCTCATTCTCCACCACAAGGATTCCGCGTGATGCCGAACCGGTGCGAGGCTTGAGAATGGCGGGATAGGTGATGGCGTCGGGGCTATAAGTGGCAGGAATGGGTATTCCGGCACGCTCAAACCACTCGGCAGCTATCGCCTTGTCAAACATTGCCCTTGCCACCTCTTCCGAACTCACGGGGATGAACACCTCGGGGTGTCGGCGGCTCACTCGGGCGGCAAGTTCGATGGCTGGGTCGATGAATGGCAGCACCACATCGATGCCGTGGCACTCAATCACGTGCGAAATCTCATCGTCGATTCCCTTTTCATTATATTTGCTACCCACTATAATCTGTCCAACCGAGGCAATAGGCTCGTGCTCGCTCAACTCGTGGCTGAGAATCGACACTTCCACACCCAGCTCCTTCCCGGCGCGGATAAGCTGCTCGGCAAGCGACACGCGCTTCGCCCCTCCCAGCATCAGTATGTTTATCTTCCTCTTAATCATATTCGATCTGTGAATGTAATTGTCACCACGGTAATTATTACCACGGTGATATTTCAAATGGAAATAGGTGCTGCGGATTAGCGGTTGTAGATGCCGCTCTTGTACTTGGCGAGGTTGGCGGGATTGGTGAACCATGCCACCGTTTCCGTCAAGCCGCGGCGTATGTCATACTCGGGACGCCACTCGGTGAGGCTCATTATCTTGGTGTTGTCGCCCCACAGGCGGAACACTTCCGACTTGCCCGGGCGCAGACGCTCAGGGTCGGTGACCCACTTCACATCACACTCCATAATCTCGGCGATGAGCTTCAGCGTGTCGGCCATCGAAATCTCGGAGTTGGTGGCAATGTTGATTTCCTCTCCTTCAATGCCCGGCGTGGTGGCAAGGGCAAGGAAGCCGCGGCAAGTGTCCTTCACATAGTTGAAGTCGCGCGTGGGAGTGAGGTCGCCCACCTTAATCTCGCGTGCGCCATTGGCAATCTGCGTGATGATGGTGGGAATGATGGCACGAGCCGACTGGCGCGGACCGTAGGTGTTGAAGGGTCGGGCTATCACCACCGGCAGGTTGAAGGCGTTGAAAAAGCTCTTTGCGATGGCATCGGCACCGATTTTGGTGGCTGAATAGGGCGACTGCGGTTGGCGCGGGTGCTTCTCGTCGATTGGCACATATTGCGCCGTGCCATACACCTCGCTGGTCGAAGTCACCACCACACGCTCCACACCCTCGTCGCGTGCTGCCTGGCAAATGTTGAGCGTGCCCTTGATGTTGGTATCAACGTAGCTGTCGGGGGCAACGTAGCTATAAGGAATGGCGATGAGAGCGGCAAGATGCAGCACCGTGTCGCATCCACGCACTATGGTGCGGCAGAAGTTGGGGTCGCGCACGTCGCCACACACCACCTCAAGACGCTCGTGACGCATATCGTCGAGCCATCCCCAGTAGTTAAACGAATTATAGAAACTCAATGCGCGGACGTTGTATCCCTCGCTGAGCAACAATTCCACCAGATGCGAGCCGATAAATCCATCGGCTCCTGTAACAAGCACATTTTTCATATCCTTCTTGTTTTCTTTTTTGCAAAAATACACATTATCTGCCACATATTCTGCGCCGATGCTATAAAAAAGTTATTTCGACGGCAATCAGGAAGC
>JBJFEF010000324.1:2761-15696 GCA_051890435.1 Muribaculaceae bacterium | reverse complement strand
ACCCATAAGTTCTCCGAGTTGGGTCTGGGTGAGATTTTTCTTTTTGCGAGCATTGCGAATAGCCTCACCGATATGATAGGCGCGGATTTCTTCTTGCAACTCAGCTTCAAATTTGTCGCGCTCAGGAGTTCCAGTCTTTCCTAAATCCTCGTCAAGAATTTCATCGATAGAATATAATTTCATGTCACCAACTTGTCTCATTTCGCTTGTGTTTTTAGTTGAAAATACTTTTTTCTGATCTCTTGAGCTTTTGCTATTTCTTTTGATGGAGTTTTTTGAGATTTCTTTATGATACCATGAGTGGCAATAACAAAAGTGCCTTCATCGTTATCCCAAAAAGCAAATAGCCGATAAGCTATTTTGTTATAGAGGGTGCGAAATTCCCAAATTTCGGTATTCTCAAGTTTCTTGAAAATTTCCGGGTCAAGAATTCCACACGAGGCTTTGCGGATGTTGTAATAAATTTTGTTGCGAGCATCGGAGGGAATCGATTTCATAAATAAACGAGCCTCTTCGAGCATCTCAAACTGAAATTTCAACTTTTTCATATCCGTGTTATTGATGATGCAAAAATAGTGATAAAGTTCCATAAATGGAAACAAATTGAGAAAAAAACTAATTTTTTAGGCTAAACGGTTTGATGGTGGGAGGAAAATGGGGCGGGGCGTTGGAATTTTGAGGGAAAATGTGTAATTTTGGAAGTTTTATAATGTAATGTAGAGAAAACGGCTACAATAAGTAATGCAATATTGACAATATGGCTACAATTAATGAAATTCAAGATGAGATTATTGAGGAATTTAGCGGTTTCGACGATTGGATGGACCGCTATGCCTATATTATAGACCTTGGCAACGCTCTTGAGCCACTCGATGAGCAATTCAAGACGCCTGAATATCTGATAGAGGGATGCCAGAGCCGTGTGTGGATAAATGCCGAGGGAGGCGAAGGAGGCACGGTGGTGTTTACTGCCGACAGCGATGCTATCATTGTGAAGGGAATCATTGCCCTGCTGCTGCGTGTGCTCTCGGGACAGACGCCTCACGACATTCTCGCTGCCGATCTCTACTTTATCAAGGAGGTGGGCTTACAGGAGCACCTTTCGCCCACCCGCAGCAACGGCTTGGTGGCTATGGTGAAGCAAATGCGCATGTATGCTCTTGCTTTTGAAGCCAAGGGCGCCTGAGGGCGACGGAGCGACGCCCCACAAACAACTGAATTATTAACTATCAAATACGATTAATATGGCTGAATCAATCTTAAATCTGTGGCAGACAAATCAATCATTGATGATTCTGTTTGCGGTGTTAATTATCGTGGTGCCATTCTTGGTATTCTACATTATCAAGGCTCAGAAGGAGCATCCCAAGGGGCTCATTCCTGCAGCTCTTGCCAATATGGGAGAGCGCTTTGGCTACTACATCATGAATGCAGTGTTGCTGCTTTTCCTTTGCTCGAAGTTTGGCATCAGCGATGATGCAGCGGGCTGGATTTATGCAGTGTTCTACTTCTTGATATATGTGCTCAGCTTGCCGGGTGGCATGATTGCCGACCGCACACAGAAGTATAAGGGCACAATCATCTCAGGACTGGTGGTGATGGCATCGGGCTATGCCCTGCTCTCTATTCCGGTGTTTGCACAAGCCACAGGCGGCATTTCGTGGGTGCTTGTGTTCACCTGCTTCGCCCTGCTTCTCATAGCCTTCGGTAACGGATTGTTTAAGGGCAACCTTCAGGCAATCGTGGGCCAGATGTATGACAACTTTGAGGCTGAGGCAGCCAAGAAGGGGCCAGAGGCACTTGAGGAGGCAAAATCGAAGCGCGACTCGGGCTTCCAGATTTTCTATGTGTTTATCAACATTGGCGGCGTGATAGCTCCGTTTGTGGCACCGCTTCTGCGCCAGTTCTGGCTCAAGGCACACAATCTTGCCTACAATTCCGACCTTCCACGCCTTTGCCATATCTTCAACGACAATCCTAATATGAGCGATACCGACATGGCCAACCTCACCAAGCTTGCAGCCGAGGTGGGACACACAGGAGCCGTTGATGCATCGTTCACCACTCAATATCTTGAGATTTTCAACACAGGTGTGCACTTCTCGTTTATCGCATCGGTGCTTGCCATGCTCATTTCGCTCGGCATCTTTGTGTATGTGATGAAGAAGTTGCCCAATCCCGCCAAGAAGGTAAAGGCAGCCGACACCAAGGTGAGTGCCACCGAGGTGCAAGCCGATGCAAAGGAGATAAAGCAGCGCATGTATGCCCTCTTTGCAGTGCTTGGTGTGGCAGTGTTCTTCTGGTTCTCGTTCCACCAGAATGGCCAGTCGCTCTCAGTGTTTGCCCGCGACTTTGTGGCAACCGACTCGGTAGCGCCTGAAATCTGGCAGTGCATCAACCCCTTCTTCGTGATTGTGCTCACCCCGATTATCATGTGGATATTCGGCTCGATGGCAGCGCGAGGCAAGGAGATTTCCACACCGCGCAAGATAGCGCTGGGTATGTTTATCTCGGCATGTGCCTACATCTTCCTTGTGATTGTGGCAGCAGCCTATAATTATCCTTCGGGCACCGAATTCAAGGCACTCGACGATGCAGTGAAGATGTCGATGAAGGCAAGCCCATACGTGCTCATTCTCACCTACTTCTTCCTCACCGTTGCCGAGCTGTTTATTTCTCCGCTCGGATTGTCGTTTGTGTCGAAGGTGGCGCCGAAGCATCTGCAGGGCATTTGCCAGGGCTTGTGGCTGTCGGCAACGGCAATCGGCAACCTCTTTATCGCACTTGGCGTGACGATGCTCAATGTGCTTCCGTCGCAGTGGATGTGCTGGTCGGTATTTGCCGGCTTCTGCCTCATCTCCATGGGAGTGATGCTCGGAATGGTGAAGTGGCTTGAGCGCGTCACCAAATAAGTGGGCAAAACCAATAGGGAAACAAATCATTATCAATAACTGACCGGAAGGCGGGTAATAATGCACGCGAAAGCAGTGCTCTTACTCGCCTTTTGCTTCATTAAAGAAAAAAGAATATTTCCAATTATGAATTTCATTGAAGTAAAGAATGTGGTGAAGCAATATTCGGGTCATCGCGCACTCGACGATGTGAGCCTTGTGGTTCCGCGTGGATGCGTGTATGGCTTGCTCGGACCTAATGGAGCCGGAAAGACGTCGCTCATACGCATTCTCAACCGCATCACCCATGCCGATAGTGGCGAGGTGCTGTTTTGCGGCAAGCCTCAGACCGATGCCGATGTGCGCAACATAGGCTATCTGCCCGAGGAACGCGGACTCTACAAGAAGATGAAGGTGGCAGAGCAGATTATCTATCTGGGCCGCCTCAAGGGAATGACGCGCAGCGATGCCATCACAGCCACCGATGAGTGGTTGCGACGCTTCGACCTCACCGAGTGGCGCAACAAGAAGATTGAAGCGCTGTCGAAGGGTATGGCACAGAAGGTGCAATTCATTTCCACTGTGATACACCGCCCCGAGCTGCTCATTTTTGATGAGCCATTTTCGGGCTTCGACCCCGTGAATGCCAATCAGCTAAAGCGCGAGATATTGCGCCTAAAAGACGAGGGAGCCACCATACTGTTTTCCACCCACAATATGGCGTCGGTGGAGGAGGTGTGCGAGCGCATCACGCTCATCAATCACTCGCGCGTGGTGCTCGAAGGTGATGTAGCCGAGGTGCGTCGCCGCTACAGCAAGCATCTCTACGTCATCGACCTTGCCGGGCAGGCTCCGCTTGCCCCTGCCGATGGCATCTACACCGTGGAGGCTTGCGCAGCCGGCAAGATGGGCGGCATACATGCTGAGATACGCTTGTGTGATGGCGTTGCAATACGCGATGCCATTGCCCGCATCAATTCGCAATACGACCTGGTGGGCTTCTCTGAGAAGCTTCCCACCATGAACGAAGTGTTTATCGAAACCGTACAACGAAAGGAGGAAGCTGCATTATGAACCCTACTAACAACAACCGTAGCCGACTGTCGCTGATTATCCAGCGCGAATATATGTCGATTGTAGGACGCAAGTCGTTCATAGTGATGACGATCCTCATTCCGCTCATCAGTGTGGCTTGCTTCGCCTTGCCCGGGTTGCTCATGCTTATGAACACCAGCGATGAGCAGACGGTGGCAGTGGTGGATGAGACACACCGCCTCTACTCGGCACTTACCGACGATGACGGATATAAATTCCAGGACATCACCTCGGTGGGTGCAGCCAATGTGCACGACTTTTTCACCAACACCGACAATGTGTATGCCGTGCTGGTGATTCCTGCCAACGTGGATAGCATCCCGCGCGTGAACATCTATTCCAACAATGCCGTGAAGGCGTCGCTCAGCTCGCATGTGGAGGAGTGCTTGCGCACTGCCCTGAGTGATGAGCGTGTGCAATCCTATGGCGTGGCAAATCTCAAGGAGATGATCGACAACTGCCGCGTGAATGTGACCGTAGATAGCGTGAAATGGGCTGAAGACGGCAGCGAGGAACGCTCGTCGGCAACGTTTGCGAGCATTCTGGGAATGGTGCTGTCGCTGCTCACATATATGTTTGTGCTGATGTATGGCGCAATGATAATGGGCAGCGTGGTTGAGGAGAAGACGAGCCGCATCATCGAGGTGATTGTGAGCAGTTGCCGCCCCATTGAGCTGATGCTCGGCAAAATTATCGGTGTGGGACTTGTGGGAATCACCCAGATAGCCATTTGGGCTGTGTTCTTGGGCATTGGCAGCTCAGTATTGGGTATTGCCATTGGTGGCATGGCAGGAATTGACACTGCCGCAGCTGCCGAGGCTTCGGGCGATATGGTGGCAGCAATCAATGCTTTTGCCGGTGATGGAGAGCTTGGTGAGATTATCGAGATTATCCTCTCGGTGAACTATGTGCAGATTCTCACTTGCTTCGTGCTCTACTTCCTTGGCGGCTTCCTGCTCTATTCGTCGCTGTTTGCAGCCTTTGGCTCGGCAGCCGACCAGCCCAGCGATGCGTCGCAGTTTACCACCCCGATAATGATGATAATGGTGTTTGCGCTGTGGGCGGGCATAGCTTGTGCCGAGACACCCGATGGCAACCTTGCCTTCTGGTGCTCGATGATACCTTTCACGTCGCCGGTGGTGATGATGGTGCGACTGCCCTACGACGTGCCGGTGTGGGAGATAGCGCTGAGTGTGGCGCTTCTCTATGCATCAGCATTGGGAATTACAGTGCTTGCAGCACGCATCTATCGCACCGGCATACTGATGTATGGCAAAAAGGTGTCGATAAAGGATATTATCAAGTGGATTAAGTAGCACTACTGTCAATAATATTACGGCAATGAGGGCGTATCGCTGCTGATACACCCTCATTGCCGTATTTTTTTTGTGAGGTAGGTAGTGCTGTGTGGGCTATTTGTCGATGAGGTCGCGCACCACGAGCGAGGCGAGCGTCATGCCGAAGATGGCGGTGATGTGGGCGAGAGTGCCGTTTACACGCTTCACGGGGGCTGAGGTGGCTCCATTGAGGCTCACGGTGAGGCTTTCTTCGGGCAGCGTGAGGCGGTTCTTCACCAGTTCGTCGCTATATACGCAGCGGAACTTGCGACAGGGAAACTCACCCGACTTCTTGAAGCGCCGGCGCAAGGCGGCTGCAAGCGGGTCGCCTTTCACTTTCCAAAATTCGGCTACGGCGATGCGCGAGGGGTCGATTTTCAGAGCGGCACCCATCGATGAGAAAAGCTTGGTGTGCGGTCCCGCCTCGCAGGCGCGGCGAATGAGCAGAGCTTTGCAGTCGAGGCTGTCGATGGCATCAATCACATAGTCGTATTCGTGCAAGTGGAAGGAATCGGCAGTAGAGTCATCATACATTTCGCAGCGCAGTGTGATATCCACATCGGGATTGATGTCGCGCATGCGGGCAGCAATAGCCTCCACTTTCAGCTCACCTATGGTGGAGTGTGTGGCAGGAAGCTGCCTGTTAACGTTGGAGTGGCACACGCGGTCGAAGTCAACGAGGGTGAGATGCCCTATGCCTGAGCGCACGAGGGCTTCGATGCACCAGCTTCCCACGCCTCCGGTGCCGAACACAATCACCCGTGCATCTTTTATGCGTTGCATCGCATCGGTGCCCACAAGGAGCTCGGTGCGGCCAAAAATTCCGTCAATTTTTTCCATAGATATTACGCCCGTTAGAGGGATTTTATAGATTAATATATTCCATATTCCACCGTGAGCACCTGGAACTCGGTGCGGCGGTTGATTTGGTCGGCTGCCTCTTGGTCTTCGGGCGACAGCCCCTTGATAAATTCCTCATTGAGCACGTCGCCTTCCTTGAATTGCGGATAGAGTCGAGCAATGCGCTTGGTCACCGTCTTTGGGCGCGACTCGCCATATCCGTGAGGCTGCATGCGCTCACGCTCCACTCCGGCAGCCACGAGGTAATCCACTACCGATTGTGCGCGGCGCTGCGAGAGGCCTTCGTTATACTTGTCGCTACCTTTGCGGTCGGTGTGCGAAGCCATCTCTATTGCCACATTAGGATTATCCTTGAGCATCTGCGCCATTTCGTCGAGAGCCTTTTTCGACTCAGGGCGCAAGGTGGCTTTGTCGAAGTCGTAGAAGATGTTTTCCACCACTTGCGGCTTGTGCATGGCGGCAAGAATGAAATCCACGCCATATTCGGCATCCTGCTCCAGAGTGTCGCTCTCAAATTCCTGCTTTCCGTTGAGGTAGCCTTTGGCACCTGCCATCATCACATATTTCACGCCACGTTGCAAATTGAATTGGAAAGTGCCGTCGTCTTTACCCACCGCCTTCTGGTTGGAGCCATCGTTGCCCACAATGCGAATCACGGCGTTGGGCACGGGTTCTTCGTCCTTGTCGAGCACATAGCCCGAGATGGTGATTTTCAGGTCGGGTTTCACGAAGCTGTAGATGTGGTCGTAGCCGCGGGCGTCGTTACGGTTGGAGCTGAAGAAACCGCTTTCACCCTTTCCGAAGGTGATGCCGAAGTCGTCGCCGGGCGAGTTCATGGGCACGCCCATGTTTTCCACGTTCCAGCCTCCCGAGGGAGTTTTTGTGGCTTTGAAAAGGTCGAGACCACCCATTCCCGGGTGCCCGTTGGAGGAGAAATACATCACGCTGTCGGTGCGTATGTAGGGGAATCGCTCATCGCCGGCTGTGTTGATGATGTCGCCGAGATTTTCGAGAGTTCCCACGCGCTCCTTGAGGTTGATGCGCCAGATGTCTTTGCCGCCATATCCTCCGGGCATGTCGCTTGAGAAGTAGAGGTATGTGCCGTCGGGCGACACGGCAGGGTCGCCATAAGCCGAAAGGGTGTCGGCAGTGATTTCATATTTCACCGGAGCACTCCATTTGGCCTCAGAGCGCTGCGAAGTGTAGATTTCAACCGAAGTCCCCGAGTTGGGTTCGCGTCGGGCTCGGGCGAGATACATGGTGCTGCCGTCGGGAGAGAACGAAGTGGCACCCTCGTCGAACTCGGTGTTGAGCTCACCCTCCACAGGCTCGGGGCGTTGCCAGTTGCCCGACTCGTCGAGCTTTGAGAAAAACACGTCGCATTGCTTTGTGCCGGTGATTTCGCTCTTTTTTGTGCCGGTTGCTTTTTCGGTTGACGATGTGAAATAGAGCTGGTCGAAGTCTGCACCGAGGAATTGCGGACAGAAGTCGGCGCGTCGCGAATTGAATAGCTTGGCGTTGCGCACGATGTAGCGAGTGGGGTTTTCGCGCAGCTTCAGTGCATTTCGGCAGCCGCGCATGCCATCCTCGGCAAGGCGGAATTTTGGCTTTTTCGAGAGAAACTCCTCGTAGTTTTTGAGGGCTTGTGCATATTTTCCCTCGGCTTGCTGAGCTTGAGCCATATAGAAAATCGCCATGCTGTCGGGGTATTGGTAGCGGATAGCATTCTGGTAGGCAGCGGCGGCGCGGGCGCTCATATTGAGGCGGCGGTAACATTCGCCCATTTTGAATGCGACCTCGCCGCGCATAGGGCGCTCCTCGCGCTTGGTGAGCTTATTGTAGATTTTGCGGTAGGTGTTTGAAGCGTCGAAGTATTCACCGCGTGCATATTGAGCATCGGCTTCTGAGAGTTTTGCACCACGACAGCCTTGCAGTGCCACCAATGCAAAGAGCAGAGAGGGGCACAAGATATAGAAAAATCGTTTCATCAGCAAGAAAACACGTGTTGGAGTGATACGTCATAATCTGTAATAATTAACGCCTTGAAACAGCGGTTTATTATGCAAAAAAGGCGTAAAAAGAGGGAAAAAGTCGATAAAAAGTGCTCAGAGCACAAAAAAGTGCGATAAAATGATAAAAAAATGGCTGAAATTTGCAGAGTTATAACAAATTTATACTATCTTTGCTCGACAATAAACTTTAACAAACAACTTAAAATAATGGAAGAAATTATCGCTAAAATTGGTGAGGCTTATGCAGCATTTGCAACAGATGCAAAGCTTCAGGCTGAGAAAGGAAACAAGGCTGCCGGAACACGTGCTCGTAAGGCATCTTTGGAAGTAGAAAAACTTATGAAGCAATTCCGCAAGGTATCTTTGGAAAGCGCAAAGTAATCAGTTTTCATCAGAAGACAACGCAACACAGTCGCAGCTATCCCCCGCGTGGATAGCTGCGATTTTTTTCTGAAAGACTTGTGTCGCTCAGTGAACATTGCGCCTCTGCGAATTTCCACCTTCCAGCGGCGCTCACTGCCAAAAAAGTGCAGAATTTTTTGAAAAATCAATAAATACTTTATAAATTTGTGGTGCTCAAGGCATCGCAAAGCGGCAGCAAAGAGTTGCTGCCGTGATTGGTAGGCTATATACCTTTCACGGTGTGGGGCTGTTGTTTTATCTACTGCGAAGGTAAGCCAAGACCTGAATACAAGATAAAACAAAAATAGATTTCCCACACCTTTCTTGTACCCCAAAGTTTAACCCGTTCTCCCCGGGAATCGAAGAACACAAAACTTTATTGACAAGAAACAGAAACGAAGATTATGCTATTTCCCTTCCTGTTTTCGTCATGCGTTATCCATATTGTGAAACGCACAACATAAGTATTCCAATTCAAATTGATGAGTATCCTTTGTTTGAGGAGTGTTTGAATTAGGGAACCAGGTGCTTGAATTCTTCAGCCCATTGGCGGAGTTTTTGTTGAAGCAGGGCTTTGTCGGGCAAGCACAGGGCATATTGCTGGGCATAGATGTTAGAGTCTTTTGGCAGAGTGAGTTCAACCACTGAATCATTCTTTTGCTCACATAGCAGAATGCCTATTGTGGGTTTCTCAAAATCTAAACGAACATATCTGTCGAAATAATTTACATACATCTGCATTTGCCCTAAATCTTGATGAGTTAGTTTGCCTAACTTCAAGTCAACCAGGACGTAGCATTGCAAAATGCGGTTATATAGCACCAGGTCGACAAAGAAATAATCCTCATCAAAAGTGAAGCGCTTCTGTCGAGCCTCGAAAAGGAAGCCTTTTCCACATTCCATAAGGAAGTCTTGTAGACGATTGATGATTGCATTTTCGAGGTCGGTTTCGCTATAAGAACTATCGGGCTTCAGTCCCACAAATTCCAGCACCAATGGATCTTTAATCACATCGGAGGGCTTTGCCAAAGTTTGACCTTCGACAGCAAGGCGCATGACTTCATCTTTATCTCTGCTCAAGGCCAAGCGTTCATAGAGGCTGCTGCCAACCTGTCGCTGAAGATAACGCTTGCTCCATTGCTGCTTACTCGCTTCTATCTCATAGAAACGCCTTGCTCGAGGGTTTTCAACACGCATTAATATTTGATAGTGTGTCCATGGCAGCAAAAAAACAGGTTTTGCTGACCATTGGTCATCATTTTGAATTTGCTGACCACTGTCTATCTTTTTTGAATACGTTAGGTAAAATTGTCGAATACTGCGCAAATTGGCATACGACCATCCCTCTCCATATTCTTCGGTTAATCGCTGTGAGAGCCTTTTCAAGACGCCTTTGCCATATTCTGCACGAATCTTACCCTGCTGCTCATATTCCACGATGTATTGACCCACACCGTAATACGTATAGACCATAGCTGTATTCACAGCCTTTGCCACTTGCTTTCGGCTGTCGTTTATGAGGCTGGCAATTCGGCCAAAGAGAATATCTTCATTTTTTATGATTTCCATAACAACTGCTGTTATAAAATATTAATGGGAGGAGGGGAGGCGGCGACGCATGATGGCTGAGGTGACGATGGATGTGAGCAATCCCACGGCTGCTACGAGGGCAAAGACAATTGCCACGTCGGTGAGCTGTATTTCGACGGGATAGGTGCGCACGATGAGGTTGTCGCCGTTGCCCTGAAGGGCTATCAGCCCAAATTCTTGCTGGAGCCAGCACAGCAGCAGCCCAAGCGACACGCCGAGCACTGCGCCGGTGAGCGAGATGAGCCAGCCTTCGGCCACGAAGATGCTTGTGATTTGCTTGTTGGTGGCGCCGAGATAGCGCAGAGTGCGTATGCTCTCGTCTTTCTCGATGATGAGAAGCGAGAGGGTGCTAATCACATTGAATGTGGCAATTATCATGATGAAGCCGAGCAGGAGGAATGTGACCCACTTCTCGATATTAACCATTCGGAACGATGCGGCTTGCTGCATGAGGCGGTTTTTCACGGTGTAGCCGTTGCCGAGGGCGGAGGTGATGGCTGTCATCACGGCTTGCTCGTTGGCATGGGGCTGAAGGGTGACTTCGATGGTTGAGGCTTCGCCCTGGCAGTCGAAGAGGAATTGTGCCATGTCGAGTGGAACGAAAATGAGGTCGCGGTCGTAGTCGCTCTGTTCAATCTGATAGACTGCTGCGACGAAAACCGAGTCGGCGCGGAACGCCCCCATAGGGTTGGCAAGATTGACCGAGCCGCGACGCTGCGGAGCGAAGATCCGCACCTGGCCGATGAATCCCGGTCGGGCACGAAGCTGCAAGGCGGTGCCAATGCTCAGCACGCCATATCGCGACACGCTGTCGTCGAGGAGAAATTCGCCTTCGAGAATAGCGGGCGTGATTGAAGTGAGGGAGTCGTAGCCTTGAGGCACGCCTTTCACGCGCACGGGCGTCTGGTAGTCGCCGAAAAGAGCGAGGCAATGGTCTTCGACGGTGGGGATAGCCACTTTCACGCCGTCGATGCCGGCGACGATGCCAATGACGCTGTCGGCATGCTCAATCACCTTGCCTTGGGTTGCGGTGATGGCAATTTGCGGGTCGAGCATCGATAGCTTTCCGCCGATTAGCGATGCGAATCCATTGAACACCGACAGCACGCACACCAGCGCAGCCGTAGTCACCACCACACCACACATTGAGATGATAGAGATGATGTTGACAGCACTGTGCGTTTTTTTCGCCACCAGGTATCGGGCCGCTATTTTCAGCGCGAATCTCATTTCAAGAGGCTGTCGATGTGCTCGATGTAGTCGAGCGAGTCGTCGATGAAGAAGGTGAGTTCGGGAGTTTTGCGGAGCTGGTAGCGCACGCGCTGAGCCAGCTCATAGCGCACGCTGCGAGTGTTGTGGTTGATGCTTTCGATTATTTCGTTGGCGCGCTCAGATGGGAAAATGCTGAGGTAGGCGCGTGCGATGCTCAGGTCGGGCGATACGCGCACGGCGCTCACCGATACGAGCACACCGCCCATTTTGGCGGTTTCCATACGGAAGATTTCGCTAAGCTCCTTTTGCAGGAGTCGGGCTATTTTTTGTTGTCGAGTAGTTTCCATTTATTTTTCTTAATTGATTAGTTATCTAATTTTTGTCTGACGGGCCTGACCGGTCGGACCGGGTGGGGACTCTGTGCTACTTTTTGTAGATGATGGTGAGACCGTCGCGAATTGGGAGGATTACCTTCTCCACGCGGACGTCGGCAGCCACCATGTCGTTGAAGCGCAGGATTCCTTCGGTCTGAGCGTCGAGTTTTTTGCCCCAATCCACCACTTTGCCGTCCCACAGGGTGTTGTCGGCAATGATGAAGCCGCCGTGAGTCACGCGGTCGAAAACCATATCGTAGTATTCGCAATATTCGCGCTTGTTGGCATCGATAAACACCAGGTCGAAGTCGCCGTTGATGGAGGGAAGCACTTCGCGGGCGTCGCCAATGTGGAGCGTGATGCGCTGAGCGAGCGGCGAGGCGTCGAAGTGGCTGCGGATGAAATCCTCCAGCTCGTCGTCGATTTCGATGGTGTCGAGGCGGCAGTCATCTCCGGCAAGTCCTTCGGCAAGGCACAGGGCGGAATAGCCGGTGAAGGTGCCAAGTTCGAGGATGTGTTGCGGACGAATCATGCGCACCATCATCTTGAGCATCCGGCCTTGCAGATGTCCCGAACACATGCGCGGACGCAAGTGATAGAGATGCGTCTCGCGGTTGAGCTTGTGCAGGGCGTCGCCTTCGGCATCGATGTGCTTCAATATGTAGTCTTCAAGTTGTTCTTGCATATAAAAAACAGTAGGGAATCATTGTTTCAGAGCAGAGCCTCGATAGCAAGGCGGTAGCTGTCGAGCCCGAAGCCGAGAATCACGCCCTTGCAGGCAGCCGAGAGCACCGAGTGAGAGCGAAACTCCTCGCGCTTGTGCACATTGGAGATGTGCACCTCTACCACCGGGGCTGTGACGGCGCGAATGGCGTCGGCAATGGCGATTGAATAGTGTGTGTAGGCACCGGCATTGAGCACTATGCCGTCGGCAGAGAAACCGCGGTGGTGAATCTCGTCGATTATTGCGCCTTCGCAGTTGCTCTGGAGATAGGAGAGCTTGGCGCGGTCTTCAAAGCGCTTTTGCAGCTCGTTGAAGTATTCGTCCATTGATTGAGAGCCATATACCGAAGGCTCCCGCACGCCCAGCAGATTGAGGTTGGGCCCGTTGATTATCGCAATTTCTTTCATATTTTTCGCAATGTTTCTGCAAAATTAGTG
>JBJFEF010000324.1:0-2661 GCA_051890435.1 Muribaculaceae bacterium | reverse complement strand
CCGGGCTGATTGATGTGGAAATCCACGCCGTTGCGTTGCAGGCGAGGCAGCTCGCGGGTGCCGAGGCGTAGATTGAAGTTAGCCATATCGGCTTTGTAGAGGTTGATGTCGGTGGCACCTTCGCCCCAGGCGGGAGAAGCGTTCCATCCGCGCTCAGCCATGCCGATGATGCGCGGGAAGGTGTAGCGCTCAATCATGCCATCGTTGCGGATGGTTTCCGACCAGATTTGCGACTGCACACCCACAATATTTTCGCGGCGGGCGAGGGTGGGCTTGCCGTCGGCAACAGTAGAGAGGTCGATAGGCTCGCCATAGCGGCCTTCACGAGCTGAGCAGTAGGTGTTGTAGGGGAGAGCACTGAAAGCGGTGTATTCGCTGCACCAGCCGCCCCAGCGCAAGCCTTGCTCATCTTGATGTGGAGTGTAAGCCATGTCGAAGTAGAAGTTGCGCACGTTGCTGAGCACAACGGGGTAGCCGTCGTTGGCGAGAGTGTAGGGCACCACGTCGAGGTTTCCATTGGTGTTCCATGTGTTGAGCACGCCGAATCGGGGTGCTACACGGCGGTTGAAGTCGGCGCTGTGGTTGGTTCCGGCTTCTTGCCATCCGGCAGCCTTCACGCCGTTCATGGCGATGTATGCCGACATGCGGTCAACGTAGAACTCCGAGAGCTCGTGCATCGACTTGAGTCCGTTTAGCTCCATGAAAGCCTTGGCTTCGGGCGAGCCTTCGAGGGCGCCGTGAGCCACCTCGTCGCCACCGAAGTGGTAGGTTTCGAGCTTCACGCCGGCTTCGCGATACATAGCAAGAATCTCGTCGAACACGGTCTCCATGAAGCGATAGGTGCCGGGCAGTGCGATGTTGATGACGTTGTCGGTGAAATATTGTGCCGATACAAATTTGGAGGTGTCGTTGGGATCCCAGATGCGGAAGCGCTCGGCTTCGGCAGGATTGGTGGCAGCATATTTCTCATATCGTGCTTTGAGGGCCACCACGGCAGCGTGGCAGTGTCCCGGGGTGTCAACCTCGGGGATAATGCTCACACCGCGCGACTTGGCATACTTGAGCAGCTCGATGAATTGGGCGCGTGTGATGTACATGTCGGTGCGCTTCATGTGTGAACGCATGTCGTAGCCGTTATACACGAGCGACATGTGATGGGAGTTGTTTTCCACGTAGGTTTTCTCGCGCACGGCACCCACCTCGGTGAGCTCGGGGATTGCGGGGATTTCGAGAGCCCACGACTCGTCGTCGCAGAGGTGCAGGTGGAACACGTTCACCTTGTAGGCGGCGATGTAGTCGATGATGTTCTTTATGCCTTCGAATGAAGTGAAATTGCGTGCAATGTCGAGCATAAAGCCGCGGTGTCCGAGGTCGGGATAGTCGGTGATAGCTACGTTAGGGAGCTTTGTCCCGGCAGTCTCGATGGCAGCGATGAGAGTTTTCACGCCATTGAGCAATCCCTCGGGCGATGTTCCGGCGATGTCAATGCCCTGCTTGCCCACTGTGAGGGTGTAGCCCTCGGTGCCGGGGGCGCAACCGGGCTTCACGGCAAGCGCGATGGGCAGCTTGCCATCGGCAGAGGCAGTGATGGCGTTGGCAGCGAGTTTCTCGGTGAGGTAGGCAGCAGCGGTTGCGGCATCCTCGTCGGCATTGATAGCCACAATTTTGGGTAGCGATGTGACGCCTTTGGCGGGAGTTACTTGCTTGGGAGTGGGGAAAACGTTGTCCCACACCGTTCCGGCAAGCTTGGAGCCTTTAGGGAACACCTCGCTGTTGAACTGATACACAAAGTTTCCATCGGGATAATTCACATAATTATCCTTATTGACGTCGGCAATCGACGATTGAGCCGACAGTGTGGCGGCGCAGGCAAGAGCGGCGCACAAAATTAGGTTGCGGTTCATAGTTGGGTTAGGTAAGTGGTTATTTGTTTGGTTTTTGATTGCTGATAAAGTGGTTATGTAAATTTTTCGGCAAGGATAAAGTCGAGCAGAGCCTCGCAGGAGTCTTCGAGCAAGTCGAGCACGAGTTCAAATCCTTCGGAGCCTTCGTAGTAGGGGTCGGGGACGTGGTCGTAGTGAGGGAATCGGCGAATGAAACGGCCCATAGGCACAATTTTGGCGGCTTCATCGACGGTGGCAGCCATAGAGCGGAGGTCATCGACGTTGCAGTGGTCCATACCCACAATGAGGTCGAAGCGCCCGAAGTCGTCGTCGGTGACGCGACGGCTGCGGTGAGTGAGGTCGTAGCCACGCTGTCGGGCGTGCACGCGCATGCGGCGGTCGGGGAGGTCGCCGGCGTGTCCTCCGTAGGTGCCGGCAGAGTCGATGAAGAAGCGGTTTTCGAGCCCCCGCTCATTCACAATTCGCTGCATCACCCCCTCGGCAGCCGGGGAGCGGCAGATGTTGCCCAGGCACACGAAAAGCAGACTGAATTTTTTGTTCATATAAAAAACATAAATTATGTAATATGCAAATTTACAACAAATCTGCGAGATTTTGCACCGGCAGGAGAAAGAAAAAGAATTTCTTTAGATAAAAGAAATTAATAAATGAGCAAAACGAATGCAAAGCACCTGCGTTGCTCCATAAAGCATCACCGAAAAAGCCAAATTACCGAACGAATTAGCGCCAAATTACCGAAAAAATTGCAGCCAAATTA
>JBJFEF010000323.1:1225-4269 GCA_051890435.1 Muribaculaceae bacterium | reverse complement strand
TACTAGGTAAGAGGTAAGAGGTAAGAGGTAAGAGGTAAGAGGTAAGAGGTAAGAGTGGAGAGGTGCTATTTGAGACAGGCCTTGTAGGCTTTGATTGTCTCTTCGAGTCCCATGTAGAGGGCGTCGGAGATGAGGCAGTGGCCTATCGACACCTCGTTGAGGTAGGGCACGTTGTCGTGGAAGAATTTCAGGTTTTCAAGGCTGAGGTCGTGGCCTGCGTTCACGCCCAGTCCGCAGCGGTGTGCTGCATCGGAGGCTATTGCGTAGGGCTTCACTGCCTCGGCAGGATTCTTCTTGTAGTCGATGGCGTAGGGACCGGTGTAAAGTTCCACGCGGTCGGCACCGGTCTTTGCAGCGAGCTTGATGTTGTCAATGTCGGTTCCCACAAAGATGCTGGTGCGTATTCCCGCCTCCTTGAGTCGCTCCACAATGTTGGTGAGAAATTCCAGATTAGGAGCCACCTCCCAGCCTGCCGACGAAGTGAGGGCGTCGGGAGCATCGGGCACGAGGGTCACTTGAGCCGGTTTCACCTTCAGCACAAGCTCCATGAAGTCCTCGGAGGGATAACCCTCGATGTTGAACTCGGTGCGTATCAGTGGGCGAAGGGCAAACACATCGGAGTGGCGTATGTGACGCTCATCGGGGCGTGGGTGCACTGTGATGCCGTTGGCGCCAAAGCGCTCACAATCCACAGCTACATTCTCCACATTAGGCAGGTTTCCGCCACGGGCATTGCGCAAGGTGGCGATTTTATTGATATTTACACTTAAATAGGTCATTTCAACAATATATATGTTTTATTGTCACTAAAAAGGTGCAATCGTGTGCACTGTCACATAAAATTTTCTGCAAAGATAGTGCAAATTGGGCGAAATTATTGAAGCTTAGCCGAGTTTTTTCGGCTAAGCTATGCTATTATTCTTCCCATTTGGGTTTCATGCCAAGGTGATACATGATGAAACCGTAGATGTCGGCATATTCCTCAATCTGCTTTGCAACGGGTTTTCCGCTGCCGTGGCCTGCCTTGCTGTCGATGCGGATAATCTTGGGTGCTTTGCCGGTGTTGGCAGCCTGAAGCGTGGCGGCATACTTGAACGAGTGTGCCGGAACCACGCGGTCGTCGTGGTCGCCGGTGGTGACGAGCACGGCAGGATAGCGAGTGCCGTCGGTCTTGATGTTGTGCAGCGGAGAGTAGGCACGCAGGTAGGCAGCCATCTCGGGGCTGTCGTCGCTACGGCCGTAGTCGCCCGCCCAGTTCCAGCCAATGGTGAATAGGTGATAGCGCATCATGTCCATCACTCCCACTTGTGGCACGGCAGCGGCAAAGAGGTCGGGACGTTGGTTGATGGTAGCACCCACAAGGAGTCCGCCATTAGAGCCGCCGTTGCAAGCCAAGTGCTTGGGCGAGGTGTATTTCTCCTTGATAAGCCACTCGGCGGCAGCGATGAAGTCGTCGAATACGTTTTGCTTCTTCATCTTGGTGCCGGCTTCGTGCCACTCCTCGCCATATTCCGAGCCGCCGCGCAGATTAGCCACGGCATATATGCCGCCAGCCTCAAGGAAGGGGATTATGCGGGCGTTAAACGCCGGTGTGAGACTTATGTTGAAGCCGCCGTAGCCATAGAGCAGGGTGGGGTTCTTGCCATTTTTGGTGATGCCTTTTTTGTGGGTAAGGAACATGTGCACCGGTGTGCCGTCGTTGCTCGTGTAGGTCACCTCCTCGGTCACGAAGTCGGCAGGATTGAATTGCAGCTTGGGCTGGTGCATGAGCTGCGATGTGCCGTCGGCAAGGTTGAGGCTGTAGGTTGAGCCGGGGGTGGTATATGACGAGAATGTGTAGAACACCTCGCTGTGCTTGGGGCTGCTTGAGAAGCCCACCGAGCCTATTCCCGGCAAAGTGATGTCGTAGAGGAATTTTCCGCTGAGGTCATACACCTGCGGGTGGTCGGAAGCGTCGATTTCGTAGGTGACGATGAAGCGGTCGCCGGCACGCCGCACGCCTGCCATCACATTCTTAGCCTCGGGAATTACCGTGTAGGTAGCTTCGGGGCGGATGTCGTTCACGGGCACTGCCACCAGGCGGTTGCGCGGGGCGTCCTTGGCGGTGAAAATGTAGATGGCTTTGTCGTCGGTAGCCACCACGCCACACTCATCGTCAAAGCCCGGCACCAGCGGCTTATATTCGGGATTCTCGGCTTTGAGGTCTTTCACCAGAATGCAGTTGCCGTGTCCGCCGGTCTTGTAGATGAAGATGAAGCGCTCATCATCGCTCACCTCGGCGCTGTGGAAGTGCAGCGGATTGCCAAGGTCTTGAAACTCGATGCGGTCGTCGCTCTGCTGAGTGCCGATGCGGTGGAATTTCACCTTGTGGTATTCGTTTTTCGACGAGAGTTCGCTGCCTTCGGGAGCGTCGTAGCAGCTATAGAAGAAGCCGTCGCCAAGCCATTCCACGCCGGTAAACTTCGCCCACATAATGTGGTCGTCGAGGAGGCGGTGGGTGGCGCGGTCGGCAACGTAGATTTCATTCCAGTCGCTACCGCTGCGGGCTACGACGTAGGCATAGTAGCGGCCGTCGGGCGAGAACGACACTTTGGTGAGTGCCACGGTGCCGTCGTCGGAGAGCTTGTTTGGGTCGAGAAACACCACCGGCTCCGATTGTAGCGTGGCTTGCTCGTAGAGCACCGACTGATTCTGGAGACCGTCGTTGCGGTAGAAGTAGTATTTGCCGTTGCGCTTGAATGGTGCGCCGCTGCGCTCGAAGGTGAAGAGGCGAGTCAGGCGGTTTTTCAGAGCGTTGCGGAAGGGGATTTTCTGCAAGTAGGCACTGCTAACGGCGTTTTGGGCTTTCACCCACTCGGCGGTTTCGGCTGAGTTGTCGTCCTCGAGCCAGCGATATGGGTCGGCTACTTGCATTCCGAAGTAGTCATCCACCACACTTGCGTCGGCATGTGTGGTGGGATATTTGAGTTGTGCAGAGGCTGAGCCTGCGATGGTGATGCACATGATAGCGATAGTTGATTTGATTTTCATAATGTTGTTTCTTT
>JBJFEF010000323.1:0-1125 GCA_051890435.1 Muribaculaceae bacterium | reverse complement strand
GTCGGGGGTGTCGGCAGTGGTGTGCCAGCCGGGGAAGAATCCGCTCTCGGCATCGGTGCGATAGTCGATGATGTCGATGCACGGTATGCCGGCGGCGTTCACGAAGATGTGGTCGTCGGTCACTCCGCCACCGTTGCGCGAGGTGAAATAGTTGCCATAGCCCGACTTGAGTGCGGCTGTCCACACGTCGCGCACCACACTCGGGGCGTAGGCTTCAGAGAAATATTCCTTGGCAAATTGTGCACCGGCAGCTCCCACCATGTCGAGCAGTATGCCGAATTGCGGGCGGTAGCCTTTGCGATGGGGATTTTTTGCCCAATACTGTGTGCCGAGAGCCCAACTCTCCTCGTTGTCGCTTGTGCCCCAGTCTTCGGCATCAACAAGCAGCAGGTCGATGCCCATGGGAGGCACCTCAGTGGCAAATATGCGGGCAAGCTCCATGAGCACTGCCACACCGCTGGCGGCATCGTTGGCGCCCATCACCGGCTCTTTGCGGCGGGCAGGGTCGGGGTCGTGGTCAGTCCAGGGACGGCAATCCCAGTGGGCGAGCAGAAGGATGCGGCGGGTGCTGTCGGCACCGGCAAACTCGGCGATGATGTTGCGGGCAGGCAGCCGTGTGCCGTCGAAGGCAGTGAGAGTGGCGCGTTGCTCTATCACATTGGCGCCACAGGCAGCCATGTGGGCTGCGAGATAGTCGCCACAGCGGCGATGTGCTTCAGTGCCGGGCACACGAGGTCCGAAGTGGCACTGCGCCTTCACAAAGCCAAGTGCGCTGTCGCCGCTAAACTGTAGTGCCTGAGACACGGTGTCGGCAGTTGCGGCAACCTCGGTGGCAGCCTGCCGGCTCTTTGCCGACGAGCAGCCTGCCACAGCAAGCGATAGCAGCAGCGAAGCGATAATCAGTGAGTAAATGTTCTTCATTTTGATGAGTTCTCAATATTTTTCGCTGCAAAAGTAACGAATTTCTCGCAAAAAACCATCGAAATGAGCACAAACCCACCCTCCAACTCCTTGAAAAGTGACTTAACCCACCAATCACGCCACTATCAATTCCCCCACGCCATGATGCCGGCGTCAGAAGCTGATGCGGTTCACCTTCACGTCCTCGGCATTCTGGGGGACGGT
>JBJFEF010000322.1:0-4276 GCA_051890435.1 Muribaculaceae bacterium | reverse complement strand
ACTGATGCCATTTCAATAGGTATTGCATTATGCATTATGGTGGCAGGAATTATTTTGTTCTATATTTCGTTTCAATTCGGACCCGATTCCGACGAGATTGCCATGCTTTGCTTGCTGCTGGGGCTGTTTGGTGGAGCTATAGGGCTGATATTGCTTGCTGTGCGTAACACCAAACTGGTGTATCTGCCCACTATGAGCCGACTGCGGAAAAAGGCTGTGTATTTCAAGCGTGGCGATGAAGCTAAAGTGGAGAAGCTTGCAGCCAACAGGCTTGAAGCCGATGAGCTGCCCAAGAGTGATGCCAACGGTGTAGTGCGCATTGATATGCTTCTGTCATCTGACGGCGAGTTTGCTGCCGCGCAGGTGTTTGCAAGTGGCGACTATTTGTATAATCCTGTGGGAGATATACACATCCACACCGGAAGCGATGCCGAGCTGTTTATCTCTAAGATAAAGCAGATCACTCGATAGAGGTGACACGCTTGTGGTGGAAACAAAATGCCCGGGAGCACTGGTGGGTGGCGTCCCGGGCTGTTGTTAGTTTTTTGTATCTCCCGCAATAGGGAGAGGTTAATGGTAAATTATGTGTGTGGGAATTTTTCCCACAAGCGATAAGCGATTCAGTGATTATTCGTCGTATTTGATTTTGCTTGCACGCTCATAGCCATCGCGCGGTGCTGCCCACATTGAGATGAGGACAAACATACCGATGATTGCCACCACAATGATTGTCTCGAATACGCGAGTCCAACCGAAGATGTCGGCAACGTAACCTACGAGGAGACCCGAGAGACCCGATCCGAGGTATCCGAGGATGCCGGCGATGCCGTTGGCGCGAGCCGATGCTTCCTTGGTGGCTTGGTTTCCGAGTTCAATGCCGATGAGGGCTTGCGGGCCGTAGATGAAGAAGCCTGCACCCACGAGTACGGCAGCTGTGAGTCCGAGGCTTGCAGTCTCGGGCAAGAAGCGGAAGATGGTCATGAAGAGTGCTGCACCTGCCATGCACACCACGCACATGCGGTGTCCTTTGCCCTTGAAGAGCTTGTCGGTGAGCCATCCGGCAACGAGAGTACCTACAATTCCGGCAATTTCAAATGCAGCCACAGTCCATGCAGCGTCTTTGATGTTAAGTCCGCGGCTCTCGGTGAGGAATTTCGGACCCCAGTCGAGCACGCCCATGCGCACTACATATACAAAGAGGTTGGCAATGCAGAAGGTCCACACCCAGCGGTTTTTCCACACCATCTCAAGCTCGAATTTCTTGCGTGCGGCCTTGCTCTTGTTTTCATTCAGTCCGCCAAGACCGGTGTCGGGGAGGTCGGGCAATCCCACTTCCTTAGGCTCGTCGCGGAGACCCCAAAGGATGAAGATTGCGCCCACCACGGCGAGGCAAGCGGGGATGTAGAAGCACCACTTCCATGCACCGATGTGAGCAGCATAGATGAGCACTTGCTCGGTGGGAGCGCCGTCGAGCCCCATGTTGTTCATGATGCGTGCCACCACGTCGGCATTGGCACTCATGTCGGTTCCGAGAGTTCCCATGAGGTAACCGCAAAGCACCACGGCGAGCGATGCTCCGATAGAGTGCGAGCAGTTCCACACCGACATTTTTGTGGCGAGCTCAGAAGGGTGAATCCAGTGCGGCAGAATGCGGGCGCACGGAGGATAGCCCATACCCTGGAAATACTGGTTGAGAATGATGGTGATACCCATAATCATGATGAGGAAGCTCACCATGTCGGGGCCGTTCTCTTGCCCGGTGATGAGGGCACTGAGGTTGGCTCCAAAGCCAAATGCGAAGTTGGAAAGGGCGCAGAGGAACAATCCTCCAGCCATCACTATGCGGCCTTTCACGCGATCGACCACATATCCATTGATGAAGCGTGAGAAGCCATACACCAGCGAGCCGGCGAAGATAATCCATCCGAAGCTCTTGTTGGAGATTCCATACTCGGCGGTGAGGCCCGGCATTGCAAGCGAGAAGTTCTTGCGCACGAAGTAGAAGAGTGCGTAACCAATCATGGTGATTAGAATGGTGCGCATCTGCCACGACATGAATTTTTTTCTTACTGAAGGCTCAAAAGAGCCATAGACGTCATTCTTTTCCATATTCGTGTATTAGTGATAGAGTTTTGTCAAAGTTTTGATGGTCTGGTTTCTGTAAGTAATTGTGTTACAGCGATGCACGATTCCAAAGCAAAGCCTTCGGCAGTGCGTTGATGTTATAGAAACGTAACATTCTGCTTTCGTTTTGCAACAAAGGTAGATGATTTTTTGCTTATAACAAAATATATTTCAAAATTTTTTCACATAAATTTTGAGAATGAAGTGAAACGCGATGAAACAAAAGCAGGTGAAAGCCCTGCCTTGCCGCTAAAGAGACACAAGCTGCCGCATAGCCATGCTGCTGCCTTGCCGCTAAAGAGACACAAGCTGCCGCATAGCCATGCTTGAATTGCTGCTAAAGAGACACAGGCTGCCGCATAGTCATGCTTTGACAACGACAGCGATTCCACTGCCTCACCAAGTGGAGATGGGCGGTGGAATCGCTGCTTATAATTGCTGCAACGCCGAGGTCGCATTCAGTGCTGTTTCGTGGGCTACATGTGATGTAGCTGCTGCGCTTAAAGGGCTTCGAGGTAGAGAACGTGGCTGGAGAGGTCGCCTTGGTTCTGCCAGTCAGCAAAGTTGTAGGGCATTTCGAGGCCGTTGGTCATCAGGAATTGTCCGGTGAACACTTTGCCGTCCCACTTGAGAGGCTTCTCGTCGATGCGGTTAAGCTCGCGCACGCGGTAGCTCTTGGCGGGGTCGAGACCTGCCATAGTCACGCGCGGGAAGTGCTGATTATAGAAGTGTTCGGTCTTGAACCAGAAATAGACGGCTTTCTGCTTGGCATCATCCACATACATGAGCGAAGCCATTCCAAGCTTGTCGTAGGGAGAGACAAGGCGGTAGATGTTGCCCATCTGCACAATGGGGCGAATCATCTTGTAGTCGGTGATAGCACGACGGCAGAGGTCTTTCTCGGCGTCGGTCATGTTTTTTGGCTGTATTTCCATGCCGAGGCGTGCGCTCATAGCCACGTCGCAGCGATACTTGAGCGGCACGATGCGGTGAGTGGTGTGGTTGGGCGAGGCAGCGATGTGCGAAGCCATGGCGATAGCCGGGAAGAAGTAGCTTGTGCCCCACTGCATATACACACGCTGGAGGGCGTCGGTGTTGTCGCTCACCCAGAACTCGTCGAAGTAGGGAAGAACGCCCCAGTTGGCACGGCCGCCCCCGCTGGCGCAAGCCTGGATGGTGAGGTCGGGATATTTGGCTCGGATGCGCTTGCACACGTTTTCAAATCCGCGGTGATACTCTATGTAGAGGTGGCTTTGGTTGTCGGCGGTGAGGTAGTTTGAGCCGTGATTTTTGATTTCCATATTTGCGTCCCACTTCACATAGTCGATTTCGGGGTACTTCGTCATGAGGTCGTCGATCATGTCGAAGATAAAGTCTTGCACTTTGGGGTTGCCGAGGTCGAGCACCACTTGTGTTTTGCCGCGTCCGAGCTGGAGGTCGCGCTTGGGGGCTTTGATTACCCACTCGGGGTGAGCCTCAAAGAGCTCGCTCACTGTGTTGCTCATTTCCGGCTCATACCAGATGCCAAACTTGATGCCGAGTTTCTTGGCCTCAGCAAGCAGTCCGCCAATGCCGTTGGGGAGCTTGTTCTTGTCAACCACCCAGTCGCCGAGCGAAGAATTGTCCTTGATGCGAGGATATTTGTCGCCAAACCATCCGTCGTCCATCACGAAGAGCTCGCCGCCCATCGAAGCGATGTCCGCCATCATCTGGTGCATTTCGTTCTCCTTGATGTCGAGATATACGCCTTCCCAGCTGTTGAGGAGAATTTTGCGGAGCTTGTCGCCATTGGCGAGGCGGTATTTGCGTCCCCACTTGTGGAAGTTGCGGCTTGCACCGCTTGCACCCTCTGCGCTGTAGGTGAGTGCGAGAGCCGGAGTGACGAAGGTTTCGCCGGCGCGCAGGTTGTATTCCGAGTTGTCCTCGTTGATACCGGCAAAGAAGTGGTGCCAATCGGTCTCGTCGGTGTCGATTGCGAGGCGGTAGTTGCCGCTGTAGCACAGGGCTGCGCCAATCACACGGCCGGCGTTTTCGCGAGCCTTGCCGTCGAGCGAGAACATCACCTCGGAGTGGGCGGTGTGAGAGTTGCGCACACCATCTTTGTTTTTAATCACCTTCATTCCCGGCTCGAGAGGCTCCTCACAGAGGCGAC
>JBJFEF010000321.1:8299-15898 GCA_051890435.1 Muribaculaceae bacterium | reverse complement strand
TGCGAAGATAGAAAGCTAAGAGTGTAACCCGGCAATAAGCCCACACTTCAGTAGAGAAGAGGTGAAAACGCCGCAACACATTAGCTTATTCAAAAAAATAATTAAAGATTGCTGCCTTACTCCCATCGCTAATACGAGGAAAACGGAGAGTAAGGCAGCAATTTTTTTCAATTATTAAAAATTATGAGACTTAAATTAATTTTGGCAATACTGCTGCTCGCGCAGGCAAGTGCATACGCTGAGTTGAATGGCGACGGCTATTATCGTGTACAGAATTTCAAGACACAGCGCTATGTGTATGTGACCGACAACAAGGGACGCCTCGACTATGCCACAACCTCAGCCGACATGGGTGCCATAGAGCTGTGGCTCGGCTTCGAGAAGGCATCGACCGACCCCGCCACAGTGTGCTATGTGAAGCACATATCGGGTTCGCAATACGACATTCAGTCACAGGGTACGGGCATCTATGAGATTATCTCTACCTATGTGAAGCTGTATAAGCTCAGCAACGGCACCTACTATGCTTACGGTGAGAAGGGTGGCATGACCAAGTATCTTGGCGACGGAGAGAAGGGCGACTGCGACGAAGGAGTGATGTCGGGCGAAACTACGGGCGATTACCGCAAGTGGTGGATTAAGCCCATCGACACCGACGACAACTACTTTGGCGTGAAGACCGACCTCTCGGTGGGCGGAAAGCACTATCGCGCTTTCTACACCGAATTTCCCTACTCATTTGCATCGAGCGGCATGAAAGCCTACTATGTGAGCAAGGTGGATAACGGCATGGCTGTGATGAAAGAAATAACCGACGGCGTGCCGGGAGAAACCCCCGTGTTTATCGAGACCTCGAGCAACCAGCCCAAGGAGTGCAAGCTCAACATAGGCGCAGCCACAGGTGCAACACCATCGGACAACAAGCTCACCGGAGTGTATTTCAACACACACAACGGATCGGCACACAGCAACTATGTGGCATATAATGCCAACACAATGCGAGTGCTCGGCAAAACGTCGGATGGCAAGCTGGGATTTGTCACTGCCGTGCTCGACTATATTCCTGCCAACAGCTGCTACCTCAAGGTTGAATCAGGCTCACCGGCTGAGCTGAAGCTCGTGACCGAGGAGGAATATGAGGAAGAGATGAACAAATATGCGCAGTCGATAAGTATGAGCCAGAGCTCGGCAGAGCTTTGGGAGGATGAGCAATTGCAGCTCACAGCCACAGTGTTGCCCGAGAATGCAGCATCGCAAGCCCTCACATGGACGAGCAGCAACACCGCAGTGGCAACTGTAGATGCTACCGGACTGGTGAAGGCAATCGCCCCCGGCACAGCGACAATCACCGCCACCACCACCGACGGAACCAACCTTTCGGCTACATGCTCGGTGACAGTGAAGAAGATACTGGCAACATCGATTACGCTCGACAAGACAAGCATTGAGGCAGTGGAAGGCACTCAAGTGCAGCTCACAGCCACCGTGCTTCCTGCCAAGGCGGCATCGCAAGCCCTCACATGGACAAGCAGCAACACAGCAGTGGCTACCGTTAACGGCAGCGGACTGGTGTCGATAGTGGGAGCCGGAACGGCAACCATCACCGCCACCACCACCGACGGCAGCAACCTCTCGGCAACATGTGCCGTGACGGGAATTGCCGGAGTGGAGGCAATCTTTGCCACCAAGCAAGGCACAGCCGACATTTACACCATAGGAGGAGTGCTCGTGAAGAAGGGCGCTACTGCCGACGATGCCAAGCAGCTTCCTGCCGGCATCTATGTGATTGGCGGCGTGAAAGTGGCAATTAAGAGATAATCCGTTAAATAAAATAGCTTCTTTTCAAAAGATAACCCCCGACAGGAGCAATACCTGCCGGGGGTTATTGTGCTTTCAGCGGTGTGGTCTCAGAGCTTTTCGCCGTAGGCGAGGTCGCCGGCGTCGCCAAGACCGGGAACGATGTAGGAATGTGCATTGAGGTCGGGGTCGATTGCGGCAATCCACAGCGTGGTGCTCTCAGAAGGGAGAGTCTTAGCCACGAAATCAACCGCCTTCTGCGATGCAATCACCGACAGCACATGCACATGCTTGGGAGTGCCCTTGGTGAGGAGAGCCTTGTAGGCGAGCTCCATTGAGGCGCCGGTGGCAAGCATCGGGTCGGTGAGGATGAGAGTTTTGCCTTCGAGGCTCGGCGAAGCAAGATATTCAATGTGAATGTCGAATTCGTCGGTGCCCGGGCGATACTTGCGGTAGGCACTCACGAAGGCATTCTCGGCATTGTCGAAGAAGCTCAGCACGCCCTCATGCAGAGGCAGCCCGGCGCGGAGAATGGTGGCAACCACCACCGGCTCACCCACCACGTCGCAGTGAGCGGTGCCAAGCGGAGTGGTGACATCGGTGCGTGCGAAGGCAATCTCCTTTGAAACTTCGTAAGCCATAATCTGACCGAGGCGGTTGAGATTATGGCGGAAGCGCATGCGATCGGTCTGCAGATCGACGTCGCGCAGTTCAGCCATATACTGGCTTGCGAGTGAAGGCTGTTCAGCCAAATTTCTGATTTTCATAACGGTATATTTTTGAGTTTTTTATATTCTTGTTTTTGAACATTCCCCGAGGTGGAGAAAGCCGCGGTTTTGTTGCAAAAGAGGTGTTATTGTTACATTCCAAATATGCTACGGGTAGCTGCGAGGTCGGTGGTGAGCTGAGCTTTCAGTTCGTCGATGCCACTCATGTGCCGCTCATCGCGCAAACGGGCAACAAACTCCACGGTGATTTGGCTGCCGTAGATGTCGCCGGCAAAGTCGATGATGTGCACCTCGATGCTGCGCTGCGAGCCGTCGGCAAAGGTGGGGCAAATGCCGATATTAGCCATTCCGCCGTGAATGGAGCCGTCGGGAAGGGCTACGCGCACGGCATAAACCCCATCTTTAGGCACGATGAGGTGATCTGAGGGCAGCACCACATTGGCAGTTGGGAAGCCGATGCAGCGCCCGCGGGCAAAACCGTGCCCTACCGTACCCGAGAGCGCGAAAGAGCGACCCATCTTGTTCCCGGCTTCGGCAACGTCGCCGGCGAGGAGCAAGCGGCGGATGATTGAGGAGCTCACCGGAGCGTAAACAGCAACATATTCCTCGGCACGAGCAACGTGGATGCCCAGCTCGGAGCCGTGGCGCACATAATCGGCGAGTTGCTCGTTGCGGTTGTGCCCGAATCGGTGATTAAAACCCATGAGGATAGCCGAAGCGGCAAAATCATCGCGCAGGAGCGTCATAAATCCGCGAGAATCAAGCCGTGACAGCTCGGGGGTGAAATCCATCAGCACGATATAATTAATGCCCGTAGCGGCGATTAAATCGAGCCTACGGTCGAGCGGCATGATAAGCTTCATCTCGCCATCGGGGCGGAGCACATTTTGCGGGTGGTCGCGGAAAGTCACCACAGCCGACTTCAGACTGCGAGCAGCCGCAAAACGTTGCAGTTGCTCAATGAGCCACAAGTGGCCGCGATGCACGCCATCGAACATGCCGATGGTGGCGGCAACGTTGACGCTGAGGTCGTGAAGCGGTTGTGTGATGATTTCAGCCATAGTGGTGGTGGGTGATACTAAAGGAGTTGCCTATTCGTTGAGCAGATTAATTCCGGCAAGAGCATCGATAAACTCGCTGCCCGGGACTACCAGGGCAGTGGCAAAGCCCACCTCGGCAGCGGCATCGAGATTCTTCTGCGAGTCGTCGAGGAAGAGCGTTTCTTCGGGCTTGATTCCAAGATGCTCAATTGCATACTCAAAGATAGCGCGGTCGGGCTTAGCGAAGTGCGACTCGAAAGAAGTGACGCGACCATCGAAGTAGTCAGCCATTTCGCGACCTTCGGCACGGAAGCACTCGGCTATTTTTGAGTGATACATGATTGGGTTGGTGTTGGAGAGGAGATAGATACCGAAATCTTTGCGGAGCATGCGCAGCTCCACGAGGCGATGCTCGGGGATGCCGATGAGGAAGGCATTGAGAGCTTGTTGCACCTGAGCGTCGGAGACATCGGCGCCTCCGCCGGGAATGCGATTACGCACCTCATTGCAGAACTCCTCGGGCGACATCTTACCCTCCTCAAGCTTGAGGAACGGGCCCGACTGCACATATAGGCCCAGCATTTCGTCGGCGCCTTGCATACCGAGGCGAGTGAGAGCCTCTACGCAGCGTTCGCGCTCGATGTCCATAATCACACCTCCAAGGTCGAAGAGGAGGTTGCGAATTTTCTTGTTTTCAGCCATATTGAAAAGAATATTTCTGCAAAAATACTACATTCCGAGGATACACACAAACCTTGCGGCAAAAAAAGAAATCCCCGATACTAAGGGTATCGGGGTATTTCTATGGTTATGAAACAAGATTGATTGTCGGGATAAGCAAGGGATTATTCGCCGGCCTGCTGCTGAGCGCGAACGAGATATTTCTCGATATCTACGTTGTAGTTGGCAGCAAACTCGGGATATTTCTCCTTGATAGTCTGGAAAATCTCAGCCTCAGCCTTGAAGTTTTTGAGCTCGCGGAGCACGGTAGCCTTCTTCATGAGGAAGAGCGGAGTGTAGAGAGCATTGTCGTTGGAGAGCGAAACAGCCTTGTCGAAAGCTGCGATAGCCTCGTCGTACTTCTTGAGGTTGACGTAGCAATCTCCGAGGAGCGATTGCGAAGCCGGACCAACGATAGTGCCTTCGGCGTCGAAGTTCTTGATGTTGGCAGCAGCCTCCTCATATTTGCCTTCCTTGTAGAGGATGATAGCGGCGTTGAGGCTTGCGCGGTTTGCAGGGTCGTTGCTGTAGTTGGCAGCAACGGCGAGATATTCTTGAAGGGCAACTGAATCTTTGCCGAGCGAGAGGTCCATGTCGGCTTTTGCGATTTCAGCCTTGGCGCTTTCCATATTGGGGTTGTGGATGCCATAGACGTAACCGAGAATAATCAAAGCCAACACAACAATACCACCGGCAATCCAGTAGATGTATTTCTTGTTGTTTTCTACTTTCTGTTCAAAAGATGAAAGTGATTCATTAAGCTCGTCGATTGATGTGCGAGTAGTTTCTTTCTTAGCCATTTTTGTTTATAATAACTTTTTAATGATAAAATTACGAATTCAGATTTGCAAAATTAATAGTAATTCTGCGATAAATAAAATAATTTCGCGTTTTTTTTCAGTTTATAGCCAAAAAACAGAGCGCCAAGGCATAAAATCGCCCGGATTTGCACCTTATTGAAGTGCGAAAAGGGCCTTTTGGCCAAGATTTCCGTTAGTGTAGGAGCAAAGAGATTAGCCGAAAAGATCAATCTTCTCAAATACGTCGGCATTGGCAGTGAAAGGAATCAACTTCTTGTGCTGCAATCGGCCCACGATAATAGCCGGGTGAATGCCATATTTTGTGGCATATTGCCCGATGGCTTCGGCAGAGAAGTCGCCACGACGTATAATCTCGTTTTCAGCCGACACAGGCAGCAGAGTGCGCGAAGCAAAAGCGTCGGCTTCGTCTTCCTTGTTTTTCTGCTTGTCGGCATAGTCGATGTCTTCGAGGAAAATGTCCTTCTTGCCGTGCAGCAGAATGTGTCCCAACTCGTGGAAGAAAGTGAACCAGAAGATGTCGTTACGCTTGTAACGCCCCGACATCTGAATGCAAGGCACGTTGTTGAGCCAACGTGTTGAGCCGTTGATTGGGGCTTTTGGCAGACATGGAGTATATACCAGCTTGATGCCGACAGATGCACAGAGTTGTTGCAGTTGCACGGCAAAATCGGCGGGATGCTCGGCACAGAGAGCTTTCATTGTGGGGATAGACTCGCGCAGAGCCTTATCGGAAAATTCGGCAACCTCCATTTCGGAGGCTTGAATTTCACCCCGTCGAAGCCATGCCGATATTGCGTGAGGCTCTTTGGTGCCCCATAGCGATATACGGAAAGAGACCTTCAGCTGCTGGCGAAGGTAGTAGTCTTCCCATGCCTTAACGGTGCTTATTTGGAAGAACGACAGCAGGGCATTGATTTTCTCCTCAGTGGTGGTGACGGGTGGAATCCAGCCCAGTTCCATCATTTTTGCCAAAGGAAAAGTGCGCACCCACTCATAATCAAGAGCAAGCTGATCTTCACGCCTCTTTCGGGCGATGTATTCGTCGTAACCACGCTGCTTATTGAGCCAGAAATGAGCCGGAATTTTTGTGACGCTTTCAAAGGCTACTGCCATATCGGGAGTAACGCTGCTGTTGCCTCCAATTACGGCAAAAATAGTCTTCTCGGGCTTAGATGTGCGCAAGGCAAATTCCTTGACACTCATCTCCATCTCCTCTAATTTTTCATTAAGTGTGATACCTGGGTGGAATCGCACTTGCGGAATGAATTTTCTAAAAGTTGCCATAATCTAAGTGTTATTTACCGTGATAGTTTGTGATTTCAACAATTTCCACACCCTTGATCTCTATCCAGATATATCTGCCATTGTCGTCGATAGGTATAGGGTCTTCGTGCGGTTCAAAAATCAGCCTATAAGGCTGGTCGAGATTGCAAGCCCACTGCCCTTTCCGGTCGCCCGATAATTCGTGATAATGCCCCGGTAGGTTGCGCACATCTTCAAGAGATGAGGCTTCTTCGAGGTCATCTAATCGCATCAAGAAAAGTTCGGCTCTGCGTGGTCCCAGCTCCTTAGCGCATTTCTTGGGGTCGAATGCAATCTTCTCCAGCTTTTTGTTCTGAAAGATTATATCCATGTGATAATTGTTGTTTCAAACTTACACATAGTGTAATGAAATTTTGCTGCAAATATAATAATTTATTTTTAAATTACAGATGATGTGAGCTGAAAAATGATTTTTTCGTGCGATGGGTGATGGATTTGTGCTAATTTTAGCAAAATTGGGCGGAATTCTCCGGAATTTGTATATATTTGTAGCGAAATATAAATTTTTGAGAATTAACTATGAGAAAGATTATACCGGCACTGATGCTTATGGCTGTGGCTCTTGTGGGCTGCAAGGAGCGATATTCAGAGGGAGAGAAAGTGGGCAACTTGATTGAATTTACCAAGAAAGGGGTGTTTTGGGACTCTTGGGAGGGCCGCCTCAACATGACACAGACGGGTATGAACACGAGCGGTGCACCTTTCAGCTTCTCGTTTGACAATGACCGTGCCGACCAAGATTCGCTCATCAGTCTGCTCTATCAGGCACAAGCCGAGGGCTGGAAGGTGAAGATTAAGTACCACGAAGTGTGGGGTATGGTGAACGTGTGGCAAAACCGTGGCGAAACCGACTATTTCGTAGATGATGTGACGGTGCTCGACAAGGACTTTGCCAATGTAGCAAAGCGCCTCACCGGAAGCCGCGAGGGCCGTGTGGTGGATACCATTTATGTGGTTATCGACAAGAATGAGCTGAAGAACAGGAAATAGGGATTATTTCTCGTCGTCCTGGGGCTGTGAATAGAAGAATTTGTCTTCTTTGTAGTCGTCGGGCCAATACTCCTCGGGCCATTGCTCCTCGCCGTCGGATTCACCGTCGGGTGCTGCATCGGCTGTGTTGTCGGCTTCGGGAGTGAAGTCGGCATCGTCGTTGTATTCTTCATCGTCGCC
>JBJFEF010000321.1:1485-8199 GCA_051890435.1 Muribaculaceae bacterium | reverse complement strand
CGCCGCAGAAGTCGTCGTCATCGTCAGCCATAGGCTCTTGCTCGAATACCCACTCATCTTCTTCTTGCACGCGGTGGCGCACATCGAGGTCGCGGTGAGTGATTTTGGTGGGGATACGGTTGTTCTCATCGTTGATTTCGCGCCACAGGAGGTCTTTCAGCTCAGTGAGACCCATTCCGGCGACCGAAGAAATGAACACAGCTTTCACGCCATCGGGGAGCTCACCGCGCATTTCGTCCATCAGTTCGTCGTCGAGCATGTCGCACTTGGTGATAGCGAGCACGCGAGGTTTGTCGGCGAGGTCGGGGTTGAAGCGCTGAAGCTCGTTGCAGAGGATATCATATTCGCGGCGAATGTCGTTGCTGTCGGCAGGAATCATGAACAGGAGCACTGCGTTGCGCTCGATGTGGCGCAGGAAGCGCAAACCCAAGCCCTTGCCTTCGCTTGCGCCCTCGATGATGCCGGGGATGTCGGCCATCACAAAAGAGCGGTTGTCGCGATAGCTCACGATTCCGAGGTTGGGTTCGAGAGTGGTGAAGGGATAGTTGGCGATTTTGGGCTTTGCCGCCGAGATTGAAGACAGGAGAGTAGATTTACCGGCATTGGGAAATCCCACGAGACCCACATCGGCAAGGAGTTTCAGCTCAAGGATAACGGCTTTCTCGATGCCTTGCTCGCCAGGCTGTGCGTAGCGCGGGGTGCGATTGGTGGCACTCTTGAAGTGCCAGTTGCCGAGACCGCCGCGACCACCCTTTAGGAGCTTTACTTCCTCACCGTCTTCGGTGACGTCGCAGAGGAATTGACCCGATTCGGCATCGAACACGGCAGTTCCGCAAGGCACCTCGATGATGCGGTCTTCGCCGTCGCGGCCGAAGCTGCGGTTGGCACCGCCCGACTCACCATTAGTGGCAAACACGTGGCGCTGATACTTGAGGTGGAGGAGAGTCCAGAGGTTGCGGTTGCCACGAAGGATAACGTGACCGCCACGACCGCCGTCGCCACCGTCGGGACCACCCTTGGGGATATATTTCCCGCGGAAGAAGTGCAATGAGCCACGGCCGCCCTTACCGGAGCGGCAAAGAATCTTCACATAGTCGATAAAATTCGATCCTGCCATATAAAAAATATCGTCGAAAAAATTGTCAAATAAAAAAGTGGGGGAGTGGGAGAGCAGCCCTTATCAAGGAGGTAGAAGGGAGGCAATCGCACAATCCGGCTGCAAAATTACAATAAATTCCCGTAATTAGCAGCATAGCCACAGTAAATTAGCGCACTGAAGGCTGTCAATTCACCTGCACGGTGATGCCGGCAGCCTCGATGCGGCGTGCGATGGCTTCCAGCTCCTCGCGCGAAACCTTCCGGAGATTCTCCTCGGGTGTGCGGCGGTCGATTGAGTAGAGCATCACCTCGCGCGGACGAATTTCGAGATATGCAGCGATGAGAGCATCCACTTCGGTGTCGGTGGTGTTGTCGATATGGTTGCCATCGTGCTCACCGCGCAGCATCATCGTCTGCACGATGCAGGAGCCGGAGAACTGCTTGAGGTCGTTGATGATGCCTTCGGCTTGCACATTCACCGACTTGGGCTGATTAATCAGCCTGAGAGTGCTGTTGATTGCAGAATCGAGCTTGAGGATGTTGTTATCGACGGTGCGCAGAGCGTCGGCAACATTTTTGCGACCCACCATAGTGGAGTTGCTGAGCACCGACACTTTGGCTTCGGGGTAGAACTTGTTGCGGAGGAGCAGCACATCGTGCACGATTTCCTTGAAATTGGGGTGGAGTGTTGGTTCGCCATTGCCCGAGAAGGTGATTACGTCGAGCTTTTCGCCGGCGGCGTGCATGGCACTGAGCTTGGCGTTGAGGCGGTTGTGCACATCGTTGCGAGTGGGCACGCCTGTGGAGCCTTGCCCCTGGGCGTTGTAGCCGGCTTCGCAATACACGCAGTCGAAAGAGCAAATTTTGCCATCGTTGGGCATGAGGTTGATGCCGAGAGAGATTCCCAGGCGGCGGCTATGGATAGGTCCGAACACGGTTTCGTGAAAAAGAACAGTCTGCATAATTACTCGTGATTAATGTGAAGTTTGTATATATATAGCCATTGAGGCGTTACTTGGTGAGGCGGGAGAAGAGGGAGATGAAGGCTTGCGCCACATTGTTGGCAGAGAAGAGGCCGCGCACTTCCTCGTGGAGGTCGAGGCGGGAAATGGGGGCGTTGATAGCCCACTCAATGCCTTGGGCGAAGCTCTCGGGACTGAGATAATCGGCTATGAACCCGGTGCGGAGATGATCAACGATGTCGGGTTGTCCGCCATTGCCGAACGTGACGGGCACACAGCCGCTTGCCTGACCCTCGATGAGAGTGTATCCCAGGCTCTCGTAGCGCGAGGTTGAGAGCACCACATCGGCGTGGCGGTAGATGCTATTGATGGCTTCTATGCCATTCACTTGCCCGATGAAGGTGTAGGGAATAGCTATTTCGCGCAGCAGTGCCTCGTTGCGGATTGCTCCGTAGAGCAGGAGGTGAAGGCGTGAAGCGAGAGCAGGCTTGTGCTCGGCGATGTGGCGTGTGACCTTTATCAAAATGTCGAAGCCTTTCACGGGGTCGTCGAGGCGAGCTGCGCCCATCACCATCACTTTGCTGCCAGGCTTGATGTTCCAAGCATCGTCGGGAAGACGGTCGCAGAGGAAATTATCTACGGGGAATGCGTTGGGAATGATATCCATGCGGGCATTTTCCATGAGGTAGCTCTCGCGGCAACGGAAGGCGAGCCAGTTGCTCACAGCCACGAAGCAGAGATTGCGGTGAGCCTCATAGAGAGCCTTTTTGCGCAGCAGGGTGAAGCGCGAGAGGTCGCGACGCCGGCGTGAGCGCAGATATCGGCAAGTGCCGCACTTGTCCTTGTAGCGGCGACAGTCATAGGCATGGTGGCAGATTCCGGTGCAGTTCCACATGTCGTGCATCACCCACACCACGGGCTTGCCGAGGGAGCAGATGCGATTGATGGAGCGTAGCGAGAGGGTTCCCTGGTTGATCCAGGCAAGCACCACTACATCGGCTTGCTGCACAAGAGGGTGAGATGAGAGGTCGCGCCCGAAGCGAGCGGTATCGACTTTGAAGAGGTTTTCGCGCGAGAATGCGTTCTGGAGGAAAATCTGTGCGCGTTCGGCAAGAAACACGGCCTTGTCGGCAATGGGAGAGGCAACCGACACCACGCGTGGGTCGCTTGTGCGGCGATCGACCACGAGCAAGTGTGCATCAACGCCATTGGCGCACAATGCGTGCATCAGCCTGAGCGATGCTACTGCCGCCCCGCCTTGTGAGTCGCTTTTGTTGATGATAACTACCCTCATGGAATTATGCTTTTTTATTGATAGGATACAATGCCGGATTATAGGCTACGGAGCATTTCAAGCACATCGCAGCCGGAGAGCGAGCGGTCGGCTTTGAGGCGATCGACGATTGATGCAATCACCGAGTGCACGTTGTGGTTCTTGAACGTCTGGAGCATATATTGGAAGTATTTGTCGAAGATACGTTCCACTTCGTCGCTTTCGAGCTGGCACGATGCTTTACCCTCGTCGAGGGCGGCGCTGAGCAGGGCTTGGCGGAGTTTTTTATCCACCACACCCTTGTCGTGAAGCATTTTGCGGCACATTGAGTCGGCGATAGTCATTCCCAGAGTAATCTGGAATCGCTGGAACACATCTTGCCACACCGATGAAGGTGAGAGCAGCGGATTGCCCACGGAGTAGAACTGAGGCACCATGCTGATGCAGTCGAGGCCGTCGCCATCGATGTTGATGCCAATGAGGAGGTCTTCAGCGTCGAGAATGGCGAGAGCTACCGACATACCGGCAACGCCATAGCATTTGTCAATTTCATCTCTGTATTTCATAATAGAAGAGTCAGTTTTGGCTTGCCGGGAGGCGATGAAAGCATCGTTGCGGCAAAAACGCCCACAAAAGTACGATTTTTTTGCCACTTAATCAAAGCTTGGCTTTAATTATTGATGGGTGGCAGAGAAGAGGGAGCGATAGACTGATGTGAGTCGGGAGTAGAAATTGGGGTAGCTGAGGACGCTG
Organism: Muribaculaceae bacterium; assembly: GCA_051890435.1. Classification (GTDB taxonomy): domain Bacteria; phylum Bacteroidota; class Bacteroidia; order Bacteroidales; family Muribaculaceae; genus CALZFJ01. The sequence goes on along the minus strand of JBJFEF010000321.1, from coordinate 4,113 downwards.
TCGAATTCGGCTTTGGCTGCGGCGCCGATGCTGCGGCAGCGGTCGGGGTCGTCGAGCAGGTGCTCGATGGCATCGGCAAGAGAACGGTAGTTGTCGGGCGAGACGAGAATGCCCGTACGTCCGTCTTTCACATATTCATGCTGAGCTCCGTTGGTGGTGGCAATGTGAGCCTTGCCGAGCATCATATACTCGAGATTGGTGAGGCCGAAAGGCTCTTTCCACACCGATGGGAGCACGCCGAAGTCGCACTGTGCGAGCAGAGGCTGCACATCGTCTTGATAGCCGAGGAATGTGACGTTGCGCAGCAGCTGGTTGGCAACGATGAAGGCTTTGATTTCGCCCATATATTTGGTTTCGCCGGCGCCGATAATCACGAGGTGGTAGCGGTCTTTGTCGAGCTGTGTGAGAGCCCGGAGGAGCACCGAAACGCCTTTCTCGGGTGCGATACGGCCGTGGAACATGATGAGCTGCTTGCTGGCGGGAATGTTGAGAGTGGTGCGCAGATCGGGGGCTTTATCGGCATTCCGGAGCTTGTGGTGCACACTGTTGTGAATCACTGTGATTCGGTCGGGGTTCATTCCGCTGCGGCTTTCGAGGAAAGTGTCGCGAGCGAGCTCGGAAACGAAGATTATTTTGTCGATTTCGCGATACACGCGTTTGTAGATGGGGCCGCGCTTGGGTCGTGCCACTGAGTGGCAGGTCATCACCACGCGAGTGTTTTTGTTTTCAGAAATTTTGCGTGCGAGCAGAGCTGTGGCAGCATCTTTGGCATTGTGCACGTGCACAATGTTTTTGCCGCGCTTGATGAGTCGGGCAAAGCGTAGAACGCTGTCGATGTCGGTGAGGCCTTTGAGAGGCAGGATGGAGATAGGCACTTCGAGCTTGCGGAAGCGGTTGAGAATCTGCCTGCGGTTTCGAGTTACGATTTCGATGTAGGCATCGTGAGCACGAAGCTCGGATGCGAGGTCGAAGACGTATTGCTCGGCACCTGCCCATTCTTTATCGGAAACAATATGGAAAACGTTGATAGCCATTGTGCGGAAATTTGAAGGAATAATAGTATTGATATGGGTTTAGATAAGGTCACCGGTGTGTTGCAGCGATTATCGGCGCCTTCGGCGCAGCAGCTTGTAGGTGGCGAAGGCAGAGTGAGCAGCGGTGCGGCTGATTTCGAGACCTTCACGCCCATCGAGGCAACCAAGTCGGCGCAAATAAGTTCTCAAGAAAGCCATCACAGCCATCATATAAGGGGTGATGGGATAAGCGTGGCGTCCTTCGGTGGAAAGTATGCGAGAGTTGATGGTGGCATAGCGTTCCTCTTTGTGGCGGTATTCGAGGGGAGAGCTGCAGCGGTGGTGGATTAGGTGCCCGGCGATAGGCTCGGGACGCAGAGTGCCCGGGAAGATGACCGTTTCGTGCACGTCGCGCAGGTTCCAGCTTGCATATCGCTTGTCGAAGAGGCGGATTGGGCGGTCGGGCTGCCATCCGCAGTGCTTGATTGGGCGGTCGCAATAGTAGTTGATGCGGTTGAGCGAATAGATGCGGTGTGTGAACCCGTCGCGCTTGAGTGCGATGATTGATTGACGAAGCTCTTCGTCGAGAAACTCGTCGGCATCGATCGAGAGGATGTAGCTGTTGGTGGAAAGCGACACTGCATATTGCTTCTGAGCACCGTAGCCATTAAAGCGGCGCTGAGTGACGATGCAGTCGAAGCGCTTGCAGATTTCGAGGGTATCGTCGGAGGAGAAAGAATCGACCACAATTATTTCGTCGGCTACGCCTTGTAGCGACTTGAGGCAGAGCTCGATGCGGTCGGCCTCATTGTAGGTGATTACTGTGGCGGTAATTTTTCTCATCGGTGACACAATTAATAGTTTTCACCGCAAAATTACTGCAAACTGCCAAATATGGCAAATAAAATGCGGTTTTTATTTTGAAAATCGGCGAATAAGCGGTAACTTTGTGGCGTTATGGTTTCAAAATAGGGAATGCCGTGAGATTCGGCAACAGTACCCGCTGCTGTATTTTCCGCTGAAACTGCACCACAACCACTGACGCATCGCGACCTCTGAAAGCGGCGTTGGGAAGGAGGGGCAGCCGAGGAATAAGCCAGAAGACCTGCCATAGCTTTTTGTGATAATATCATATCGTGCCTTCGGGATTAAGGGCACAGATGATTACCAGCTAAGCCACCGGGAGAGTGGCGGCGGGGCACTGCAATGTGGATATTGGGCATGGATGTGAATGACGCCCAATAGCTTCTCTCAGAATTATCACAATCAGCTTTTTTAGGTTAGGCAACGATGCCATTGTGAAGGCACGATGAAGCCCCCTTGACGTTTTGCAACCGTGACACCACTGCCTGTGGCTACGGTGGCGCTTTTGCGTGCTGTGCCGCGACGGCCGGGAGAAAGAATGGCAACAAAAACAAAGATTTAAGTATAAACTAATTAAAAAAGCTGATTTTATGATGAAAAAAATTCTACTTTCAAGCATTTTTGCACTGTGCGCAGTGGCTGCACATGCCGATGATGAAGTGTCGAGCGTAGCAACGTTTGACGAAATCACCCTTGAGTCGGAGTCGTATTGGTTTGGCGACGGAGAGCCGGCTGATATGTATGCCGGTGA
>JBJFEF010000321.1:0-1385 GCA_051890435.1 Muribaculaceae bacterium | reverse complement strand
GCAAACTATGCCGTGTTCTACTACGACTCGTGGGACGTGGAGTCGCGCTTCTACAATGTGTATGACGAGGCAGGCGCTACAATAAGCGGAATGTATGTGACCAATGCCGCCTACGCCCTCAATTCCATTCTCAATGGTGATGCTTACGGCAGCACACCATTTGCCACAGGCGACTACTTCAAGATGATAGTGAAGGGCTACGACATCAACGACGTGGTGACCGGCACCGTTGAGTTCTATCTTGCCGACTATCGCTCGGAGAACGACGCCGACCACTATGCCCTCACCACATGGGAGTGGTGCGACCTCAGCTCGCTCGGAGCGGTGTCGTCGATACATATCACTTTCGAGACTACGCAAAGCAATGCGTATGGAGCACTCACTCCGCTCTATGTGTGCATCGACGATGTGAATGGCACACCCGATCCCAACACCGGCGTAGCCGCAATTGCCGCACCTTCCGCCGCCAAGATTGCCGCAGTGGGCAAGAGCGTGACAATCGCCACCGACGCCACAGGCTACACTGCCAAAGTGTATAGCACTGCCGGCGCACTTGTGGCATCGCGCAAGAGTTGCAACGGCACCACAGCCATCGACTTGAGCGATCTGCAGCCCGGCATCTACATAGTTCGTGCAGCCGGAGAGGCACAGCGCGTTATGATAAAATAACCAGCATCTGCTAAAGTAAATAGACAAGTATAGTATTATTGTAACATTAAGTGATTTTTTTCGAGGGGCTGTGGCTGTGAAGCTGCGGTCCCTGTATTTTTTGCAAAATGTGGATTTGCCGGCAATTTCGCTTTGAAGAAGGAAATTATTCTTTGCACTGTCGCGGATTTTATGTAGATTTGCAGAAATTGAACGTAAAAACTGATTTTTTTTGGATATGGATACTCCGATTTTGAATGAGCATAACAAGGCTGAATACCCTCCTATGCACACGGCTGAACACATTCTCAATGGCACGATGGTGAAACTGCACGGCTGCCGCCGTTCGCCGAATGCGCACATTGAGCGTCGCAAGAGCAAATGCGACTACGACTTGCCTGCGGCTCTCACCGCAGAGCAGGTGGCAGCCGTTGAGGCTCGCGTGAATGAGGTGATTGCGGCACACTTGCCGGTGACGATGGAGTATATCTCCCGCGATGAGGCTTGTGGGCGCTTTGATATGGACCGTCTGCCTGATGATGCTTCGGCAACGCTGCGGGTGGTGAAAGTGGGTGACTACGACGAGTGCCTGTGCGTCGGCACGCACGTTGCCAACACTGCCGAGATAGGACACTTCCGCATTTCGAGCACCCGCTACGAGTCGGGTCGCTTCCGCATCGTCTTCCGCCTTGACCCGCCAGCCACCCCCGAGTAACAAGCTTGCTACTCACACGTTC
>JBJFEF010000320.1:0-4297 GCA_051890435.1 Muribaculaceae bacterium | reverse complement strand
TTTGACGGTTACACGCTTTCCAGGCGTGCCTCTTCAGCCACTCGAGCATCACTCCTTGATGGGTTTGCGGGGCAAAGGTAGTAAATTTTTTCGGGATTTGCTGTCATTGCGTACGAATTTTTTTCTTTCTGGCATATTATGGCTAACTTTGCAGGCGCAAAATGTTGTGACTGATGAATAAATTGAAGTTTTGTTGCACCCGGGCGCTTCCTTCTACGTGGAAGAGTGCGTCGTGGCTGCTGAAGTTGATGATTCCTATTTCGCTGACTGTTACGCTGCTTCAGCACTATGGTGTGCTGGAGTGGATTGCGGGCTATTTGCACCCGGTGTTTGTGCATCTGGGGTTGCCTGGGGCGTCGGCGGTGGCGTTTATTTCGGGGGCGTCGGCGGGAACTTATGCCGGCATTGCTGCGATGATGTCGATGCCGCTTACTATGCGCCAGGCTACTATTTTGGCGATGATGATTGCGTTGTGCCACGCGCTACCGATGGAGTGTGCGGTGAACAGGAAGACGGGGTCGTCGTTTTGGGAGATGGCTGTGCTGCGCATTGTCATGGCGTTTGTGTGTGCGTTTTTACTTAATCTGGTTCTTCCCGAGGCTTCGGCGAGCTATATTTATCTTGGTGCTCCTGCCGACAGTGATATTGCTGAGGTGATGAGCACGTGGGTGCTGTCGCAGGTGAAGATGTCGGTGATGGTGTTTCTCATCATTTTTGTGCTGATGTTTATCCAGAGGCTTATTGAGGCTTATTCGCTGCTGCGTCCGCTGTCGGAGTTTTTTGCTCCGCTGATGCGTGTGTTTGGGCTTCCGCGTCAGTCGGCATATATGTGGCTTGTGGGCAATGTGCTTGGCATCAGCTATGGGTCGGCGGTGATGCTTGAGCTTGAGGAGAAGGGGTTGATAGGCCGTGATGATGCCAATGATGTGAATTTCCACTTGATTATGAATCACTCGTTGCTTGAGGACACTATTGTGTTTGCGGCAGCGGGCATTTCGGCGTGGCTCATGGTGGCTACGCGAGTGACGTTTGCCATAGTGCTGGTGTGGGGTCGCAGGGGGCTAAATTCGCTGCGTTTGCGATGAAAAAAATGGTATTTTAAGGAATATTTTTAGATTTTTTGCGAAATAATGTGGTAATCGAAATAAATTTTGCTATTTTTGCAAAATATTGGCTACTTGTGCCGTTAACCTATGATTTTTCGGCATTAGATACTGAGCTTTATGGGATGGTGAAGTTTTGATTAAATCGTCCTTTATGGCATTTACCCAAGAAAATATTTGCATGACAAATTATAATTTTTAATGACATAAACCAGTAATGTTGATTATGAAACAACTAAAACATTTTCTTCTCTTCATTGCCCTGCTTGTGTGGGGCGTTGCGGGATATGCGGCTGAGATTGTGTATTCGGAGCCGGCGATTATCCAGCAGAGTTCACAAAACATCGTGATTTACTACAATGCCGCTGAGGGTACTGCCGGGCTGAAAGGCTACACCGGCGATATCTATGCCCACACCGGTGTGATTACGTCGGAGAGCAGCTCTGATTCTGACTGGAAGCATGCCCCTTCGTGGTGCGACAACAGTGCCAAGTATAAGCTCACTAAGGTGAGCACTGACTTGTGGAAACTCAACATTGGCACGCTCAGCTCCTACTATAACCTGAATAGTGGCGAGACTGTGAAGAAGCTTGCTTTTGTGTTCCGCAATGCCGATGGCTCAAAGGAGGGTAAGGCTGCAGGTGGCAGCGACATCTTCCTTGAGGTTCATCCCGATGGCCTTTCGGTTTCGCTCACGAGCAGTGCTACGGGCGGTGTGGTGACCGATGCCAACAGCAATGTAACTCTCACAGTGAATGCTTCGCAGAAAGCCAACTTGAGCCTCTATATCAACGACATCAACACTACGCCTATTGCCACTGCAAGCAATGCCACCCAGCTCACAAAGAACTATAATTTTGCTGTGGGCGACTATGATGTGATTGCCAAGGCTGAGGCCGGTGGCAACACTGTTGTAGAAACCATTTCGATTTGCCACCGCTCCAATTCGGCTGCTGTGAACTATTCGGGAACTTTGCTCCAGGGTGCCAACAAGAATGCCGACGGAAGCGTCACTTTCTGCCTCTATGCTCCCAACAAGAGCAATGTGATACTCGTGGGTGAGTGGGATGATTATCGCGTGAAGAATACCGGCGTGATGAATTATCAGGGCAACAAATACTTCTGGCTCACTCTGCCTGCCGGAAAGCTCGACATGAACAAGCAATATGGCTACTACTTCATCGTTGATGATGAAATCAGCGTTGCCGACCCATATGCCAAGCTGATTCTCGACCCGTGGAACGACAAGTGGATCAACGAGGGCTACACCCGCTATCCCGATCTCAAGCCGTTCCCGACAGCCAATGTGGGCACTTTCCCCATTGCTGTGTTCCATGGCAATGGCGACGGATATCAGTGGCAGGTGACCGACTTCAACGCTCCCAACAAGAACGACCTTATCATCTATGAGCTGCTGCTGCGCGACTTCACCAATGAGCAGTGCCTTGAGAGCGCAATGGCTAAGCTCGACTATCTTGAGGAGCTTGGCGTGAACGCTATTGAGCTTATGCCTATCCAGGAATTTGACGGCAACAACTCGTGGGGATATAATCCCAACTTCTACTTTGCTCCCGACAAATACTACGGCACGAGCACTATGTACAAGACGTTTATCGATGAGTGCCACAAGCGTGGCATCGCTGTGATTCTCGATATCGTGTTCAACCACACTTGGGGTCAGCACCCTTGGTGCAAAATGTACTGGGGCGACGGCAAGCCGGCAGCCAACAATCCATTCTACAATGCCGATGCTCCTCACAACTGGAGCGTGGGTAATGACTGGAAACAGGAATCGACCGATGTGCAGAACTATCTCTGCGACGTGCTCAAATATTGGCTCAAAGAATACAAGGTGGATGGCTACCGCTTCGACCTTGTGAAGGGTCTTGGCGACTCAAACAGCTACAATAGTGACTACGACGGAGGTCGCTACAATTCTTCGCGTGTGCGCAATGTGAAGCGCTTTATCGACGCCATGAAGAGCGTGAACGACAAGGCTTATTGCATTCTTGAAGGCTTCCTCAGCACCCAGGAGGAGAACGAGCTGGGCAACTATGGCGCAATGTCGTGGAAGAAGATGACCTACAACTATGCACAGGCAGCTATGGGCTACCAGAGCGGCAGCTCATTCAAGGGAATGTATTCGGGCGACGAGAACCGTCCGTTTGGCTCAATCGTGAGCTTCCAGGAGAGCCACGATGAGGAGCGTGTGGCATACTCGCAGGTGACCTACGGAACCACTAATGCCAAGAAGACCGTCTATGGAATGCGCCGCCTCAGTGCGAATGCTGCATTCATGATTCTCGTGCCGGGTCCGAAGATGATTTGGCAATTTGGTGAAATGGGTTACGACATCAGCGGCGGTAACGGTGACACAAGCGAAAAGAAGCCGCACTGGGAGTATCTCGACAACACCTACCGCAAGGGTCTGCACGACTGCTATGCCGAGCTTATCCACTTCCGTCTCGACAACCCCGACCTCTTCTCGCAGGATGCTGAGTTTTATTGGAGTGTAGCCGAGAGCAACTGGGACAGCAACGGCCGCTTCATCACAGCCCGCAACCGCAACACCGGCAAGGAGCTTGTGGTGGCTTACAACCCCGGAACTGCTACAAAGACCTACAACTACACCTTCGACAACCCCAATGGCACTTACTACATTTTCAGCAAGAGCCTCAACTCTACAAATCCCGAAGTGAACGCCTCTGCCGGAACCATCAAAGTGCCGGCACACAGCTATGTGGCAATCACCAACTTTGACTACTCGGGCGTGGAAGATGCCACTATCGGCACCAAGGCTGAGAAGGTTGCAATATTTGCAACTGCCGATGGCAACATCGTGGTTAAGGCTGAGGATGTGAAGTCGATTGAGCTTTACTCAATCACCGGCCAACTCGTGGCTCGCAACGCTTCGCAAAGCACCCTCCCGGCACACGGCATTGCAGCCGGAAGCTACATTGTGCGTGCCATCACACAGCAAGGCGTAGCCACAGCCAAGGTAGCACTCCGCTAACGCAGCCGAGGCACCCATTGCACAAAAAAGCTCCGCCATAGCAGCCGGAGTATCACAACAACATAAAAATCACCCTGCCAATCAGCTTGTGGCAGGGTGATCTTTTATACACCTGATGGCATAGAGCGGCACATTGGTCATCCACTCCTGCTCGCGAAAGTCGGACATCGACAGGCGTAAT
>JBJFEF010000319.1:14195-15905 GCA_051890435.1 Muribaculaceae bacterium | reverse complement strand
TCGCCCTCAGAAGCCTCCTTCATTGCAGCGCAAATCTCAGCATAAGTAGCAGGCTTAGCCAAGTTAACTGTAAGGTCAACTACAGAAACATCGAGAGTAGGAACACGCATTGACATACCAGTCAATTTGCCGTTGAGCTCAGGAATAACTTTACCTACAGCCTTAGCAGCACCGGTTGAAGACGGGATGATGTTGCCCGAAGCAGCACGACCACCGCGCCAATCCTTCATCGAAGGACCGTCAACAGTCTTCTGAGTAGCAGTAGTAGAGTGAACAGTAGTCATAAGACCATCGGTGATACCGAACTTGTCGTTGAGCACCTTAGCGATAGGAGCCAAGCAGTTAGTGGTGCAAGATGCGTTAGAAACAAACTGAGTGCCCTTAACGTACTTGTCGAAGTTAACACCGCAAACAAACATAGGAGTAGCGTCCTTTGAAGGAGCCGACATAACAACATACTTAGCACCAGCGTCGATGTGAGCCTGAGCCTTCTCCTGAGTCAAGAAAAGACCTGTAGATTCAACAACATACTCAGCCTCTACCTCGTTCCACTTCAAGTCAGCCGGATTGCGCTCTGCAGTCACGCGGATCTTGTTGCCGTTTACGATAAGCTGGCTGTTCTCAACATCGGCCTCGATTGTACCCTCGAACTGACCGTGCATTGTATCGTATTTGAGCATATATGCCAAGTAATCAACCGGGCAAAGGTCGTTAATACCTACAATCTGGATGTCATCTCTGTTCTGAGCTGCACGGAAAACGAAACGTCCGATACGTCCGAAACCATTAATACCTACTTTAATCATGTTACAAAAAATTTTATTTGGTTAAAATTGTTCCTAAATTCTCAAAGCTCACAGAGCCTTGCATTTCACACCGCAAAATTAATAATTATTTTTGAAACATTATTAGTGTAAAGAGGAAAAATAATGGAAATTTTTCCTTAATTTAAGCTAATTAATTATGCAAGTGAGCCAAGTGCCTTGTTTTGACCGAAAATGCACCTTATTTTTCGCGCATGAACACATTGATGGGCGTGCCCGAGAACTCCCAGTTCTCGCGTATCTTGTTCTCCAAGTAGCGGCGATAGGGCTCTTTCACCCACTGCGGCAAGTTGCAGAAGAAGATGAATGTGGGCACCGCTGCTCCCTTGAGCATGGTGATATATTTTATCTTCACATACTTGCCCTTGTTGGCTGGTGGCGGATAGGCGGCAATCGCCTCCTGCATCACATTGTTGAGCTTCGAGGTGGGCACGGTGCGCTTGCGGTTGTCATACACCTTGGCGGCACTCTCGAGCACCTTGAGGATGCGCTGCTTGGTGAGAGCCGAGCCGAAGATGATGGGGAAGTCGGTGAATGGGGCAAAGCGGGTGCGAATGGCGTTCTCGTAGGTCTTGATTGCCTCCTGGCTCTTGTTCTCCACAAGGTCCCACTTGTTTACACACACCACGAGTCCCTTCTTGTTGCGCTGAATGAGCGAGAATATGTTGGCGTCCTGCGTCTCGATGCCGCGGGTGGCATCAATCATGAGGATGCACACGTCGGCATTCTCGATGGCGCGGATGCTGCGCAGCACCGAGTAGTATTCGATGTCCTCGTTCACCTTGTTTTTCTTGCGTATGCCGGCAGTATCGACAAGGTAGAAGTCGAAGCCAAACTTGTTGTAGCGCGTGTAGATGCTGTCGCGGGTGGTTCCGGCAATGTTGGT
>JBJFEF010000319.1:11015-14095 GCA_051890435.1 Muribaculaceae bacterium | reverse complement strand
GTCTAATTGGTCTAATTGGTTTTATTGGAGCAATCACTCCTTGTAGCCGAAGGCGCGGAGCTTGTTGTCGCGGTTGCGCCAATCCTTCTCCACCTTCACAAAAAGCTCGAGCATCACCTTCTTGCCGAAGAACTGCTCAATGTCCTTGCGTGCTTCGATGCCCACCTGCTTGAGCTTGGCACCGCCACGGCCTATGATAATACCCTTCTGGCTGTCGCGTTCCACAAAGATAACAGCCATGATGTGGATAGAGTTCTCGGTTTCGTGGAATTTTTCCACAAGCACCTCGGTGGCATAGGGCACTTCCTTGTCATAGTCGAGCAGGATTTTCTCGCGGATAATCTCGGTGACGAAGAAGCGTGCAGGCTTGTCGGTGAGTGCATCCTTGCCGAAGAATGGCGGAGACTCGGGCAGAAGCTCCACAATGCGCTTCATGATGCTCGCCACATTGAATTTTGCGAGTGCCGAAGTGGGGAACACCTCGGCTTGTGGCAGAATCTCCTTCCAGCGGTCGATGATGCGCTCCAGGTCGTCGTTGCCCTTGAGCAGGTCAATCTTGTTGATTACCAGCAGCACGGGGAAGTTGCGGTTGGCTGCCACGCGGTCGAGAAAGGAGCGGTTTTTCGTGGGGTCTTCCACCACGTCGGTCACATAGAGCAGGATGTCGGCATCCACAAGAGCCTCTTGTGAAAACTCGAGCATACTCTCTTGCAGCTTATATTTAGGCGAGAGCACTCCGGGCGTGTCGGAGAACACTATCTGGTAGTCGTCGGCATTCACGATGCCCATGATGCGGTGGCGTGTGGTCTGCGCCTTGGCAGTGATAATGGAGAGGCGCTCACCCACGAGTTCATTCATAAGCGTGGATTTACCCACATTGGGGTTACCCACGATGTTCACAAATCCTGCTTTGTGCATAAATGGCTGAATTGAAATTTATTAAGGCTACCACAGCCGCTTGCAAGCGATAGTGTAGCCGCTGAATATCAAAAAATCTCACGCCCCTCGTGGCCACTGTGTAATGGCTGCGAGGAATGTGAGATTAATTATGTCGTGTGATTAGAAACCCCAGACGATATACATTGCGCCCCAGGTGAAACCTGCGCCGAATGCGGTGAGCACAATCTTGTCGCCCTTCTTGAGCTTCGACTTGTGCTCGTCGAGACACAATGGGATTGAAGCCGCACTGGTGTTGCCATAGTGCTCAATGTTGACGAGCACCTTGTCGCTCTCGATGCCAAGGCGGTCGCCCACAGCCTCGATGATGCGCAAGTTGGCCTGATGCGGAACAAACCAGTCGATGTTGTCAACGGTGAGGTTGTTGCGCTTCATCACGTCTTGCGACGAAGTGAGCATGTCGGTCACAGCGTGCTTATACACTGCGCGACCCTCTTGATACACATAGTGCTCGTCGGCATCGACGGTAGCGTGAGAGGCAGGACGAGCCGAGCCACCCGCCTTCATGAGCAGGTGAGGCAATCCGATGCCATCCACATGGAACACGCCATCAATGATTCCCACATTCTCTTCCTTGGTAGGCTCCACAAGCACAGCTCCGGCAGCGTCGCCAAAGAGCGGGCAAGTGCTGCGGTCCTTGTAGTTGGTCATGCTCGACATTTTCTCGGCAGCCACCACAATCACTTTCTTGTACATACCGCTGCGCACATAGGCGGCAGCAGCCTGAAGCGACACGATGAATCCGGCGCAAGCGGCCTGGATGTCATATCCATAGGCATTCACTGTGCCACAGCCTTGGGCAATCACCGATGCCGTTGAAGGGAAGCGGTAATCGGGGTTGGAAGTAGCACAGATAATCATATCCACGTCGGCAGCAGCCGTGTGAGTCTCTTCAAGCAGCTTGTTGACTGCCTGAATACCCATATACGACGACCCCAGAGTTTCATCTTTGAGAATACGGCGCTCCTTGATTCCCACGCGAGTGGTAATCCACTCATCATTGGTATCGACCATGCGCGACAACTCATCGTTGGTGAGCACATAGTCGGGCACATAGGATGCAATACCCGTAATTTTTGCGTTAAGCATACTTTCTATTGGTCAATAACGTATTGAAATTCGTTGATTAAAAATAAGGAAATATATCCTAAATAACAAGTCCGGAGGCTTTATTTAGGATATCATTTGCTTATTTCTTAATGTGTTGCACCACAAAAAAGACTCAATCTGCCTGTGTGATTACACGGCAGCGTCTTTCTCGATAGCGATTTTTCCTCTGTAGTAGCCACACTCAGGGCATACAGTGTGATAAAGGTGCCATGCGCCGCAGTTGGGGCAAAGTGCAAGTGTAGGAGCTACAGCCTTGTCGTGAGTTCTTCTCTTGGCTGTTCTTGTCTTCGATTGTTTTCTTTTAGGATGTGCCATCTTGTTATATAATTTTTAATTGTTATCTTTTAGTTTCCGCAGCGCCTCCCAACGGGGGTCGCATGGGAAATTGTCATCATTCTCTTTGTCGGCTTCAGCCTCGCCACATTCCTCATCTCCGGCATAGCCCTCGGCTTCCTCCTCGGCTATCGTTGCGCGATGGGCGCGTAGCTGTGCCTGCATTGCGGCATCACACTCGCCCTCGGGGTGCACATGCTTGATGGGGATAGTGAGCATTATAGTGTCGAAAATCAGCCCCGCCACATCCATGGTGTTGCTGCTCTCGGCGATAACGATCACATTGTCGGCATCGTCGCTATATTCCTCGCCATATTTCACACTCACGCGATACTCGGCATCTACGCGGTGCGACATCTGCTCAAGGCAGCGGTCGCAGGGGATTCCGAGCTCTCCCGCCACTGTGATACACAGCTCATAAATATCACCGCTGCGCTTCACATCCACGGTGGCATCAACCGCCGCGCTCAGCACATCGGTACACTCCATTTCTCTGAAAAAATCCATTCCCAGGTGGTACTCAAAACGCTGAGTTCCACAGGGCATGCCCTTCAATGGCAGCTCAAATGTTGTCAATTTTTCCAAAAGCGTAAAGTTAAATCGGCGCAAAGTTACAAACATTCTTGCTAATTATCAACCATTTTGCCCTCAAATTTACATATTTTCCGCATTTTTACCCC
>JBJFEF010000319.1:0-10915 GCA_051890435.1 Muribaculaceae bacterium | reverse complement strand
ATTTGTCGGCATTTCCCTCTATGCGCAGCTTCAGCTGATTAGTCGGCAGTGTCCCACCACACAGGATAGGTCCAGATGTCGTCGTCGTTGTAGTTGGGCTGGATAGCCGAGAGGTTGCTGTAGTTATACTGCAACTCGTGAGAGCACTGCTTGATGCGGCGCCACTGCTTTCCTTGCGGAATGGTCTTAGTGGAACCCACGTTGCGTGAATACTCATAGGGCATCTGCCAGTTCATATAGTCCTTGTAGTCGTGGCGGCGCATGTCGTTCCAGTTCTGCATGGTGTAGAGCATTGCGATAAACTTCTGCGTCATGATTTTCTCCATTGAGATGTCGCCGGCTGTGCCGATTGCGTTGGTCAAGAAGTTGTCGATGTCGGCAGCGTCAATAGCAGTGAAGGCGGGAATATCGGCATACTCCTCCTTGGTGTTCCACACAGTGAGGGCACGCTGAATATCGTCGATATTGGCTTTAATACCCTTCTTGTAAGCCTCAAATGCAGCCGAAGTGTTGCCACGGCGCATCTCCACCTCGGCGCGTATGAAGCAAGCCTCGGCATAGGTGGCCCACATTGTCGGGCTGTCGGGGCGGATATACACGTTGGCAGTAGAGCAAGCCTGGCCATTGTTGAGATAAAGCACGCCGGCAGTGCCATAGTAGCCGATAGAGCCTGAGCGGAACGAAACGTAGGCAGTGTCGGCAAGCTCGAATTTACCGCTTACGGTCCATGTGTTTGACGCCTTGCTGAATGTGGGAGTAGCGATGCCGTTGAAGTCGAGGCGGCGCGAAGAGGTCATGTCAAATCCCTCGGTGCGCACCCACTTCATCTCACTGCCTTTGCCACACTGCAGCCACGGCAGCAGCTTGTCAGCACGCGGATCTACTATTCCCTTGCCGTCGAAGTTGTCGAGCAGATCGGTGAGCCACTTGGTAGCGCGGGTGGTGTTTCCACCGCCCATACCGGCATTGTCGAAGAGCCACGAGCACTGCATCGGGTCGCCCGAGATGAAGTCGCTCGACTGCTCCGAGATGTCGTAGTGAGTGATGAAAGTGTCGTCGTCGGTGCTCTGCATAGCCTTGTCGAGGCAGGCAATGATTTCATCGGGCTTGTAGTATGCCGATTTCTTCGAGAGGTTGTTGAGAAGTCGGGCCTTGAGCAGATAAGCCATCTTGGTCCAACGGTCGATGCAACCGGCCTCGCCGGCAGCGCCATTCCAGCCATCGCCCTCGGCGAGTGTGGGCTGATTTGCCTCCTGTTTCTTGCCAAAGAGCGTGATAGCCTCATCGATATCGGCAAGACAGCCGTTGTAGATAGTCTCACCGTTGTCGTAGGCTGGGTGTGCCGAGCCACCGAGGGCCTCGGTATAGGGCATTTCGCCATACATATCAGCCATAAGAGCAAATCCATAGCTCTTCATCAGCTTTGCTGCTGCAGCATAGTGATATGCACCGCTTTCCATAGCCATTTTATACATCTGCTCGATATTCGGACCGGCACCCACGAAAAACTGCTGATAGGGTGTGGTGCACATCGAAGCCGTAGCCTCCCACTGCGCCGAGCAACCGTCGCGGCTCACGCGGCTGGTTGCGGTGAGAGCCTGACAGATGAATTGAGAGCGATAGCCCTGGGCTGCATAGGCGTAGGCAACGTGATATTGAATCCAGGGAAGCATTGTGGTCACTTTCACCTTGTCCTGGCTGGGCGTGTCGGGGTTGTCGTTCACATCAAGCCAATCGTTGCACGATGTCATCGACAGCAGTGTAGCCCCTGCAACACCTAATATGATTGATTTGAATAATTTCATATCCTTATTTTATTATTATAAGTGAATATTCCTATTTTTTTATCTATGAGTGTGGTGTAGTGCTTAGAATGTGAGGTTCACGCCAAATGAGAAGCTTGCTGTGGATGGAACTCCGCAGTAGTCGATACCCACTGAAGACGAACCTGTGATTCCCGAACCCGACACAGCCACCTCGGGGTCTCCGTGATAGTTGGAGAAGAGAAGGAGATTGTTGGCAGTAGCCGAGAGACTTGCACGCTTTATGCACTTGGTCTTGGCAAGAACATTCTTAGGCAACTCATAGCTGAGTGAGATGGTGCGCAGGCGCAACGAATTGACGTCGGTGATAAAGTTGCGCGACTCTCTGTAGTAGTAGCTGGTGTAGTAGTTCTTGATAAGTTCCTTGCCGCTGATTTTGGTTCCGTTGAAGTCATATACGCCATCAGCCTCAAACACATGGGTCTCAACCGGGGTATATCCGTCGCCATCCTTCTGTACGCCGGTAATTTCAAGCCTGTCGCGACCCTCGGTGAGCTTCGACATTCCCGACATTGTCATTGAATACTCGGTGCCGTTGAATACGGCGCCGCCCACGCGGAACTCCCACAGCATGTTGAGTGTGAAGTTCTTATAGCTGAATGTGTTGTTCCAACCGCCTTGCAACTTCGGCTCACGGTTGCCCACGAGGAGCTGAGTGGAATTGCTCTCGGCACCCTGTGGCATGAAGTTCTTGTCGAGCACCAAGTCGCCATTCTCATTGCGGAGCCACTCGCCACCCGAGAGAGCCATAAACGGACCGTCGTTGTAGGAAGCGGCTTGCACGTTGCCCACTTGCACATCGGTCACATAGAGATACTTGGTTCCGTCGGGCAGGTGCTTCACAGTGCCACGGTTGCCATACACATTGATGCTGGTCTCCCAAGTGAAGTCGCGTGTCGTTATGGGAGTGCCGCCAATAGTAAGCTCCATTCCCTTGTTATATACATCACCCATATTCTGCGAGCAGAATATGTAGCCGGTGGATTGCGGGCCACGCGGAGAGATAATCTGGTCGTAGGTGTTATTGGTGTAGAATGCGTAGTCGAAGTGGAGTCGGTTGTTGAAGAAGCGCATCTCCAGACCTATTTCGGTCGATTCGGTAGTTTCGGGCTTGAGAATTGGGTTACCGCGGGTCCAGCTTGTTCCATATCCCGTCATATCGCCGAGCATAGTAGCCACGCTGTTGAGGTAGGTGCTTGTGGCGTATGGGCTTGCATCCTTACCCACGCGAGCCCAGCTTGCACGGATTTTTCCAAACGAGAGCCAGTCGGTACGATCGTTGATAAGTTCGGTGAATGCAATGGCACCGCTCACCGAGGGATAGAAGTAGGAACGGTTCTCCACGGGGAGTGTCGATGACCAGTCGTTGCGGCCGGTGACGGTGAGGAACAGCGTGTTCTTCCAGTCGGCACGCACCTCGCCAAACACGCCCAGAAGGCGCTTCCTGCTATGAGCTTGTGAGAATTTCTTGTTGGCATCCTTGATGTTGCCAAACGAGTAGAATCCCGGAATCTCAAAGCCCCAGCCCCAGCGGTAGTTGGTAGTGCTCTTGGTGTAGTCGGTAGATGTACCGAGCATCAGGTTCACGTTGAAGTCGCCAAACTGCTTGTTCATGTTGCTGATAAGGTTGGTCGAGAGATACTGGTAGCGGAGGGAGTTCTCAGAGAGCATACCGTTTTGCCACAGTGCCTTCACTGCGGCACCCTCGCCAATGCGGTTGCTGTTCTCGGTGGTGTAGGAGTCGATGCCCATGCGGTAGCTCACCCACCACCAGTCGAAGATGTCGGCTTTCACGCTGAAGTTGCCGGTGAAGCGCTCGGTGTTGTCTTTCATCTTGTAGTTGTCGAGCATCCAGTAGGGGTTCTCAATGTCGTCCTCAAGGTTCTGGCGGTCGGCAAACATACGGTATTTCGATCCGTCTTCGTTGAGATAGTGGCGCATGTCGTCGCTTCCGGCAAAGTTGTAGAGGGCTGTCATCGAGCCATTGCCCGACGAGCCGTAAAGTCCTGCCGAGGTAAGGGTCTTGTCGGTGCGCGACTGTGAGTAGGCTACATTGGCACCAAAGGTGAGCATTTTCCACTTCTGCTCGCCATTGAAGCGGAAAGTGGTCTTGGTGAAGCCGGTGGTGGGAATGATACCATCCTGGTCGTAGAACGAGCCCGAGAGGAAGAACTTGCCGTTTTTCGTGCCTCCGGCGATGCTGAGGTTGGTGTCCCATGCTCCGCTGTTCTCGAAGAAATTACCCACGTTGTCATACCATTGTCCGCCGGTTTCAGCGATTCGGGCACCCCACGACTGTGTGGTGTAGTCCTGGAGCACGGCGTTTCCATTCTCGTCGCTGGTGTAGTAGCCGCGGGCGTAGGTCTTCTGCTGCTCCGGGAGCTTGTGCACCCAGCTGGTAGTGTACTTGGCATTGAGGTTAACCTCCACGGCACCTTCTTTGCCCTGCTTGGTGGTGATGAGCACCACTCCGGCTGCTGCACGCGAGCCATATAGGGCTGCGGCTGCCGGCCCCTTGAGCACCGACATATTCTCGATGTCCTCGGGGTTGATATCCATGATGCGGTTGCTGTTGGATGTGGCGTTGGCAAGCATTCCGTCGTAGGCAGAGTTGCCCACTACCGATGTGGAGTTGTCGTAGATAACTCCATCTACCACAAAGAGAGGCTGATTGTCGCGCTCAAGCGACGTACCGCCACGAAGGATAATCTGCGAGCCAGCTCCTGCCGAGCCCGACGATTGCGTAATCGACACACCGGCAATCTTGCCTGCGAGTGAATTGATTGCGTTGGTGTTCTTGTTCTTCATAAGCTCCTCGGCATTGATGTCATCGACAGCATATCCCAGCGACTTGCGGTCGCGCTTGATACCGAGAGCGGTAACAACCACCTCATCGAGGGCTGTGCCGCCTTCGAGCTTCACATTCACGGGGGCTCCACCCACCTTCACCTCACGGGTTACCATTCCCACATATGAGATTATGAGGGTGCTGCCATTGGGCGCATCAATCGAGAAGCGGCCATCGGCGTCGGTGGTGGTTCCTCGTTTTGTGCCTTTAAGCATCACTGTGGCACCGATAAGCGGCTCGCCACTTGCATCAGTAATAGTACCTGTAGCCTTCATCGTCTGTGCAACTGCAGCAAATCCCGCCGGGCTATCCACAAGGAAGCTCGGTGTGCCGCATGCCAATGAAAGTGCTAACAACAATGAAAATTGTTTTTTCATAAGCGCGTACATTTAAGTTAGTAATATAGTGAATTTCTTGTTATGAGTCGATTATGGTTTCAAGAGACGTGATGCGCACATTGCTATGTGCAACAAATTGATTTACCCAAAACAATCTCTTTCATCAAACAACATTCTCATACTTGATATTCCGACTTGCATCACTTGCGCACACCTTAGGGCAAGCACCCAAGCCTTGTGTCAATACTATAAAATTATAGTACAAAGTTAGAAACTTTTATGAAAATATGCAAATTTTCGCACAACTATTTTCTGTAAAAACCACCATTTTGGTAGAATATTGCCAAAATAAGAGCTATATTTATCGCTATTTTTCACCCATTTACCTATAATTGTAGAAATGTGACAACATAATGACTATCCTTATCGACAAACCACCCGTTTTTGGTAATTTTTATTAACCAATCTTCATTTCCATATCCCAAAACCCTCATTTACACCACACATATATAGAAATTTAGCTATTGTTATCATTTTTTTAGTGGAAAATCGTAGGAAGTTTAAAAATATTAAGTATATTTGCCCAATCATTTCTGCTTTCTATTTAATAAAATACACAAAGCCGGATTGACGAGTATAAAACAATTTATTTACAAACAATACTAAACACAAACGCTTATGAAAAAACATTATGCTCTTTTGGGAGCTTTGTTTCTGGCATTTGGTGCTCCCTATTGGAGTGGAAACGCAGTTTATGCGTCACCGGAGCCTCAGGTAGCTTCAGCAGCTACTAAAGTTATTACAGGTGTTGTTACCGATTCCAACGGCGAACCCGTTATCGGTGCAAGTGTTATCGAGCCGGGCACTACGCGCGGCACAGTGACTAACGTGGACGGAAAATTCTCACTCCGTGTGAGTGCAAATGCTAAGGTGAGAATTTCCTATGTGGGCTGCAAGACCCAAGAGGTGAAAGCAGTCGATGGCCTTAAAATCACCCTCGCCGACGACAAAGCCCTCCTCGACGAAGTGGTAGTAGTGGGCTTCGGTACTCAGAAGCGTGCCAACCTCACCGGTGCCGTTTCTACTGTCGATGTAGCAAAGACCGTAGAAAGCCGCCCTGTGGGTGACGTGACCAAGGCTCTCCAAGGTGCCGTGCCGGGCTTGACCGTTACAGCATCGAATGGTGCAATCAATACCCAAGCCAACATCAAAATCCGTGGTACGGGTACTCTTTCAAACAGCCAGACTTCAAATCCTCTTATCATCGTAGATGGTGTGCAGACCGACGATATCTCTTTCGTCAATCCTGAGGATATCGCCGAAATGTCGGTCCTCAAGGATGCTGCTTCAGCTTCTATCTACGGTTCGCGTGCTGCATTTGGTGTGATCTTGATCACCACCAAGTCGGGTAAGCAGGCTGAGCGCGTGTCGGTGAAATACACCAACAACTTCTCTTGGAGCTCGGCAACCAAACTTCCTGACTACGGCTCAGTGCCCGATCAGATCCGTGCCCTCATGCAGACCAACAACCGCCAGGGTGTAGATAACGAGCTCTTCGGTATGTATCTCGACAAGATGCTCCCCTATGCTGAGGCTTGGTATCAGCAGAATGGTGGCAAAAAGCGTGGCTACGACGTGATGCGCCCATTCGAGAGCATGGACAATGTGGGTGACTTCTATCAGGACCCCACTACCGGTGCTACTATGTACTACGCCGACTGGGACGTGCAGGACATCATGTTCAACAGCGCTGCTCCTTCGCAGAAGCACAACGTGAGCATCGACGGTAACACCGGCAAGACTGCCTACCGCCTCTCGGCAGGTTACGACAGCCGCGAAGGCCTCATGGCTTTTGCTACCGACAAGATGCGCCGCTACAATGCAAGCGCCAACATCTCTACCGAGATCTTCTCTTGGTTGCGTGCAGGTGCCAACATCAACTTCTCTCAGAAGAAATATGACGGCAAGAACATGTGGGGACGCGGTGGTTACACCTACATCTGGCGCTGGGGCTCTTACTTCGGACCGTACGGATACCGCCTCGCCGACGATGGCAAATACTACGACAACCAAGCTATCTCCGACCGCAAGCAGAGCGGTACTAACACCGACGTCGCTCGCAACACTCGCTTGCAAGGATACTTGGATGCTACCATCATCAAGGGCTTGATTCTCCATGCCGACTTCACCTACGACATCACCACTATCAACAACCAGCTCTCTTACCTGCCTATCTACGGCTGGAACAACTGGTCGAACGCCACTAAGGCTCCTGAGACTATGGTTCTCCAAAAGAACACCTACGCTCAGCAGAGCAATACCCGCCAGGACAAGTGGGCTACCAACGTGTATGCAACCTACGAGTTCGACCTCAACCAGGCTCACAACTTCAAGGTAATGGCAGGTACTCAGATCGACCGCACCGAGTACAACTACTTCTCGGCTCGCAAGAATGAACTCGGTGACAACGACAAGCCATTCCTCGGTCTTGCAACAGGTGGTGCTGCCGGTACCAACATGTCTATCTCTAACACCATCACTCACCACGCTACCGCCGGCTTCTTCGGACGTATCAACTATGACTACATGGGCAAGTACCTCCTCGAGCTTAACGGTCGCTACGATGGTTCTTCTTCATTCCCAGCACACAAGCAGTGGGCATTCTTCCCATCGGCTTCAGTGGGCTACCGCATCTCTGAAGAGGCTTTCTTCGAGCCTGCAAGAAAGTATGTGAACAATGCTAAGATCCGCGCTTCTTACGGTCAAATCGGTAACGAGGCTATCGGTGACTACATGTTCCTTGAGCGTATCTCTGCCGTTACTGCCGGCAACACCCTCTGGGTGAACTCGGGTGGTACAAAGATTTCGATGCTCAACACTCCGTCGCTCGTTTCTTCTGAGCTTTCTTGGGAGCGCATCGCTACTACCGACATAGGTCTCGACCTCAGCTTCCTCAACAACAGCCTCAACGTTACATTCGACTGGTTCCAGCGCGACACTCGCGACATGCTCGCTCCGGGTATGACTCTTCCGGCAGTGCTTGGCGCAAGCGCTCCTTATGCTAACTCCGGTCAACTCCGCACACGCGGTTGGGAACTCGGCATCAGCTGGAATCACAAGTTTGGCGACGTAAATGTATGGGCAAGCGCAAGCGTAGCCGATGCTAAGACCAAGGTTGTGAAATACAGCAACGAGAACAAGCTCATCAGCAACTTCTACGACGGAATGGATTACGGTGAAATCTGGGGCTTCGAGACCGACCGCTACTTCGAGGAATCAGACTTCAACGGCAAGGACGCTGATGGCAAGTGGATTTATAAGGAAGGTGTTGCCGACCAGACATTCCTTGAGCAAGGCTCATTCATGTATGGCCCCGGTGATATCAAGTTCAAGGACCTCAACGGTGACGGCGTTATCAACGCAGGTGACACCAACATGAAGGATGCCGACGGCAACCTAATCCCGACAGCTTCAGTGCGCAACCATGGTGACTTGAAGGTTATCGGTAACGCAACTCCGCGCTACGAGTATTCATTCCACCTCGGTGCATCTTGGAAGGGTATCGACGTTGATCTCTTCTTCCAGGGTATCGGTAAGCGCGACTTCTGGTACGACAACGCATTCACAATGCCGTTTGCACGTGGTGCCGATGCTACCTACGCTCACCAAGGCTCTTACAACAAGATTATCTACGGCGACGACAACCGCACTATCCTCGGTTATGAAATCAACCAGAAGAACGACTACCCGGTTATGTACGGTGGACACGCCAATGCAGGTAAGGTCAGCGGTCTTCTCGCAGGTCGCTACAACTTCTACCCACAGACCAAATATTTGCTCAACATGGCTTATCTGCGCATGAAGAACATCACCGTGGGTTACACTCTCCCGAGCGAAATCACCAAGAAGGCGCTTATCCAGAAGGCTCGCATCTACTTCTCGGCTGAGAATCCGTTCCTCGTTTACAACGGTATGGGCAAGAACCCGATCGACCCCGAAATCGGTACAAACTGGAAGACTTCCAACTCTTACAGCAACGGTACATTCGGACGTACAGATCCTGTAATGCGCTCTTACTCATTTGGTATGCAAGTAACATTCTAATCACTCAAAAACACTGAAGTAACAATGAAAACCAAGATAACATTAGGTGCTATTGCACTCTTAGGGCTTACGCTCACAAGTTGCAATGACTTCCTCGACGACAACCGTTATCCCTCTACTCAGGAAATCAGTAACCCTGCTTTCTGGAGCAATGAGGCTCTCGTTGAGCAGGAATGCAACACTTTATACAACTATATTTCGGGCTACGGTTCGGGCAACTCTACCGGTGAGTTCTATTTCAGCACTCTGAGCGACGACCAGGCAGGAAACTCTTTCACCAACTGGAAGAACACTGCCGTGCCAAGCTCATCGAGCAGCTACAGCACTCCTTACGAGCGCATTCGCCACGCTATGGCTATCGTTGATGGTGTGCGCAGCTCATCGCTCGACCCAGCAAAGCGCAACAACTTTGAGGGTATCGCACGCCTCAACCGCGCATTCCAGTTCTGGACTCTCGTGAAGCGTTATGGCGACATCACTTGGGTGAGCAAGAAACTCGACGTTGCCGACAACGACGTGGTGTATGGTGCACGCACCAACCGCGACGTCGTGATGGACTCTGTCCTCGCCGACCTCGACTATGCTATCGCTACCATTTCGGCTCAGAGCGGCAAGCTCACTTGGAGCAAGGACCTTGCTCTCGCTGTGAAGAGCGACATCTGCCTCTGGGAGGGTACTTACTGCAAGTATCGCACCGAGGCTGAGAATGGCTATGCTGCCAATGAGGCTCGCGCCAAGAAGTATCTTGAGGCTTGCGTTGACGCTTCATCGAAGCTCATCGACAAGTATCCTGTAGGCAAGAACTATCAGAGCCTCTACAACAGCCTCAGCGCAGGTCTTTCGGGCAACGCCGAGATTATTTTCTACAAGGCTTACGACGAGGTTAACCTCCGCCACTCTACAGTTTCTTACACCGCTTCTTCTACTAAGGTGAACGGTATCAGCAAGGACGCTTTCGATGCATTCCTCTTCACCGACGGTCTGCCCAAGAGCAAGACTGCTCTCGACAACACCGACCAACCGGTTAAGAACGAGGCAGGCGAGTGGTCGATTGCCCACATGCTTGCAGTGCGCGACGGACGTCTTGCACAAATCACCGACCCGGTGGTTTACTACACCGACATGAGCTGGGTACGCGATGGCTCGATGGCTATGACCTCTTCTACCGGTTATGGTGTGCGCAAGTTCGACAACACTACCCTTCCTGCAAGCGGTCGTGTGAACTCTGCCGGCAACTACACTTCGGCTCCTCTCTACTGGGGTGCTCTCATCTGCCTCAACTACGCAGAGGCTAAGGCTGAACTTGGCACTCTCAACGACGGTGACCTCGACAAGACTCTCAACAAGCTCTACGACCGTGCAGGTCTGCCCGCACAGACTGTAGCATCGCTCTCAGCAATCAACGACCCCGACAACAACATGGGCGTTTCGAGCCTCCTCTTCGAGGTACGCCGTTGCCGTCGTTGCGAGCTTATCATGGATAAGGAGTATCGCTACTGGGACCTCATTCGCTGGCACAAGCTCGACCTCCTCGACAACACCACTCACCCCAATATCCTCCTCGGTGCTAAGGTTACAGGCGCTCCGGTTGATATTCTCAACGTAGGTGGTTATGTAGATGCTACTTTCGGCAAGGTCCGCAAATTTGAGGCTCGCCAGTATCTCTTCCCGATTCCTTCAGGACAGATCGCGCTCAACCCCAACCTTGAGCAGAACAAGCTCTGGAAGTAATCTTCCACTGCAAACATACATCAAAGAGGGCACCCACAAGTGCCCTCTTTTCTTTTCCCCCATAGCCCGTC